>NZ_RAWF01000030.1:0-49698 GCF_003612075.1 Corallococcus sp. CA041A | reverse complement strand
GGGGTAGGGGATTGCGTCGCTTGCACCAGCGCAATCCCTTCCCTATAGGCCCCGTCATGCCGCCCGAAGCCGTCGAGCCCTCCGTGTCGTCCTCCCCCCCGGCCCGCGGCGCGAAGGGGGAGCTGCGCGCCCTGCTACGGCTGGCGATTCCCTTGTGCATCGCGCAGGCGGGCCAGTCCCTGATGAGCGTGACGGACACCTTCATCGTCGGCCGGGCCGGTACGTCCGCCCTGGCGGCGGTGGGCCTGAGCCACGCCCTCTTCTTCGCCGTCAGCAGCTTCGGTATGGGGCTGATGATGGGCGTGGACCCGCTGGTGTCCCAGGCCATTGGCGCCGGCCACCCGCGCCGCGCTCGGGACGTGCTCTGGCAGGGCGTGTGGTTGTCCGCCTTCGTGGGCGTGGTGCTGTGGGCGGTGCTCATCACCGTGCCGTCCGGCCTGCCATGGGTGGGCGTGGCCGAGGAGCAGATCGTCCAGGTGCGCGCCTTCCTGCACTTCCGCGCGCCCAGCCTGCCCCTGATGCTCATCTTCCTCACGGTGCGCGCGTACCTGCAGGCCATCGGGACGCCCCGGCCGCTGGTGGTGTCCGCCGTGCTGGCCAACATCATCAACGTGATGCTGGTGCCGCTGTTCGTCTTCGGCGGCGAGTCGTTGCCCGCGTGGGCGGGACCGCTCACCCACGTGCCGGCCATGGGCGCGGCGGGCGCGGCGCTGTCCACGCTCCTGTGCACGGCGCTGGAGGTGCTCATCGTCGCGCGGGCGGTGCAGGCCATCCCCGTGCCGGGCACGCCGTCACGCAGGCCGGTGAAGGCGGATCAGCTGCGGGCGTTCCGGGTGGGGCTGCCCATTGGCCTGCACATCGCGGCGGAGGTGGGCGTCTTCGCGCTGGCGGGCGTGCTGTCCGCGAAGCTGGGGCCGGAGAGCGTGGGCGCGCATCAAATCGCCATCTCCTTCGCCAGCCTCACCTTCACCATGGCGCTGGGCATCGGCAACGCGGGCAGCGTGCGGGTGGGCTGGGCCGTGGGCGCGCACGACACGCCGCAGGCCCGCAGGAGCGGGCTGATGGCCTTCGCCCTCGGCGCGGGGGTCATGTCGCTCGGCGGGCTCGTGTTCGCGCTCTTCCCCCGGAGCCTGGCGACGCTGGCCGGAGCTCCGCCGGAGGTGCTGCCGCTGCTGCTGCCCCTGCTGATGGTGAGCGCCATCTTCCAGGTCTTCGACGGCGTGCAGGGCGTGGGCGCGGGCGTGCTGCGCGGCGCGGGACAGACGCGCTTCACCTTCGTGGCCAACATCGTGGGCCACTACGCCGTGGGCCTGCCCCTGACCCTGCTCCTGGGCTTCCACCTGGGCATGGGCGTGCTGGGCATCTGGTGGGGCCTGTGCGCGGGCCTCATCACCGTGGCCGCCGCCGTGCTGTGGCGCTTCTGGCGCGTCAGCGCGGGCACCCTCCGGCCCCTGGAGGGCTGATGGGGGTTGTTGGGGTGTAAAATTCCAGTGTAGGGAAAAGTTCCAAGAATCTAGGAAACGGCCGCAACCTGGATCTGGAAGTCCCGACAATTGTCCCAGGAGCCTACATGTCCAACTACCGCATCCGTCCTGGCGACACCCTCTCTGGCCTGGCCGCTCGTTTCGGCACCTCCGTGCAGAAGCTGGCGCGCGACAACAACATCTCGAACCCGGACCTCATCTTCTCGGGTCGGACGCTGCGCATTGGCCACTCCAGCCGCGACAGCTTCGACGCGGGCGGTGGCCGTCAGGGCGTCCGGGGTGGGCGCGGCGTGGGCGGTGGGCAGGACGTGGGCGGCCCGATGGGCGTGGCCCCCACCGGCGGGACCGACAAGGGCCGCCGGCTGGCGGAGGCGGCGCGCGCGGCGGCCATGGGCATGGGCGGCTACAACAGCCAGGGCCTGTGCGCCACGGGCGTGAGCCGGGCCATCCGCAACTCCATGGGCATCGGCGTGTCGGGCAACGGCAACCAGATCGACAACAACCTGCCGCGCGACAAGTTCCGCCAGGTGGACATGTCCCTGGAAGACGCGCTGAAGATTCCGGGCCTCGTGCTCACGTGGGAGAGCACCTCCACGCGCCTGGGCAGCATCTACGGCCACACGGCGGT
Organism: Corallococcus sp. CA041A; assembly: GCF_003612075.1. Classification (NCBI taxonomy): domain Bacteria; kingdom Pseudomonadati; phylum Myxococcota; class Myxococcia; order Myxococcales; family Myxococcaceae; genus Corallococcus; species Corallococcus sp. CA041A. Next base: position 47,586 of record NZ_RAWF01000030.1, on the reverse strand, counting down.
GACGCTGGGCGACGGCCACTCGTCCGCCAGCGACTTCATCGAGCGCAACACGACGAACAGCGGCCGCTCGGGCTTCAAGGTGTTCATGCCCATCGAGTAGCCCTCCGGCTCCTCACGGTGGCGCATCACGAAAGCCTCCGGGTCCTTCCGACCGGAGGCTTTGTCGTGTCCCGAGTCCGGCATCCGCCGCGACTTCAGGCCGGCAGGTACTGGCGGATCATCCGTCGCCACACGGGCCAGTCGTGGGTGCCGCCGTCCCAGATGGACAGGTCGTTGCCGATGTCCTTCTGCCAGAGGACCTTGGAGAGGTTCTCGTTGGAGGGGCGGCAGAAGTCGTGCTCGCCCACGGCCAGGGTCATCTCCACGCGGCGCAGGGCGGACAGGCGCCCCAGGTCGTGCAGGTTGGGCAGCCACTGCGGCGCGGTGTGGAAGTACACCTGTTCGTCGTGGTGGCCGTCGAGGAAGTCCTCCGTCTCGAACTTGCCGCCCATGGAGATGAGGCGCTGGAAGACGTCCGGGTGGCGCAGGCCCACGTTGTACGTGTGGAAGCCGCCCAGGCTGCACCCGGCGAGCGTGAGGCGGCCCCCGGCGGCGCGGCCCTTCGCGAGCGGCACCACCTCATGCAGCAGGTAGTCCTCCCACTGGGCATGGCGGGCCACGCGCACGGCGGGGGCGACGTCCTTGTTGTACCAGGACTCCTCATCCACCGAGTCCACGCACACCACGACGTAGCGGCCCGCGGCGATGCCGTCCGCGATGGCGCTGATGAGGCCGAAGTCCTCGGCCTGGAAGAAGCGGCCCTTGCTCGTGGGCACCAGGATGACGGGTTCGCCCGAGTGCCCGTACAGCAGCACTTCCATGTCCCGGTTCAGCCGCGGGCTGTGCCAGCGGTGGTATTCGCGGTTCATGGCCGCCACCTTACCCGGCGCGTTCGCGGCGCGAATACGACCGCCGGGCGGACGCGCACCGGTCAGCCGCCAGTGAACACCTGCCGGGGTTGCTCCACACCTCGCCAAGGGGTGAGGAAGGCATCCGCCTCCTTCGCGATGAGCTCCAACGAAGCGGTCAGCTCGTGGCCGTCATCCACCTCCACCAGCCGGACGTGGCGCTTGCCCTGGGCCCACTCGCGCGAATAGCGCACGTCGCAGGTGTCGTCCTGGCGGCCGTGGATGATGAGGGTGGGCACGCGCACATCGGGCCAGGGGCCGCGCTTCGTTTCCATGAGCTGGGCCTCCTCCATGACGCCGTGGTGCACGCGCGTGCGGCGCTTCTCCGCGTGGTCATCCGTCTCCAGGTAGCCCGTGCGCTTCCACTCCGCCCAGGCGTGGGGGCCCAGGCGGCGCTGGAGCTGCTCCACGAAGTGGAAGGCGGGGGCCAGCAGCACCAGTGCGCCCACGCGCGCGTCCTGCTCCGCGGTGCGCGCGGCGACGAGCCCGCCCATGCTGGAGCCGATGAGGACGGCGCGGTCATGGGGAGCGCCCAGCGCGTCCCGCACGGTGTCCAGCATGGTGTGCAGGCTCAGGTGCTCCAGCGACGGCACGCGCAGGTTGAGGCGCTCCAGGGCAATGCCCTGCTTCGCCCAGTGCGCGTCCAGCCAGACGCCCTTGGCGGAGAGGGGGCCGGAGGCGAAGCCGTGCAGGTAGAGCCAGCGGGGAGCAGGGGTGGGGGGCGGCGCGTTCATGGGCGCGCACTGTACCCGCGCTAGAAGCGCAGCACGGGTCCGGCGACGATGCTCTGGAGCGGTTTGGAGCACATGTCCACGCTGACGCCCGCGCTGGCGCTGGTGTCTTCCGCGGCCTTGGTGAACTTCACGTCGCAGAACTGGATGGCGGTGGCGATGGAGATGCCCCACCGGTCGGAGATCCAGCCGTCCAGGCCCACGCGGAAGGCCATGCTGGTGACGTCGAAGTCCTCGCGGCGCAGCTGGCCCAGGCTGTCCGGGGTGAAGGGCTGCGACCAGCTCTTGGCCAGGCGCGCGCCCACCCACGGTGTGACCGGCTTGTCGCCGAGGAAGCGCAGGCGGGCTTCCAGGCCCACGGCCGTGTAGTCCAGCTGCACGCGGCTCATCTCGGAGGGGTTCTGGGCCTCGGCGAACTGCTGGCCCCAGGTCTGGGTGGTCTCGAAGACGACGCCCAGGGACAGGCCGGGCGGCGTCTCCACGGCGAGCCAGGCCTGGAGGGCGGGGCCCTTGGCGCGCCAGTCGCTGAAATGATCCAGGGTGATGCCCGCGCCCAGGGAGGCATAGCCGTGCCACCCGTCCGCGACCGCTGGCCCCGAGCACAGGACGCCCGCCAGGGCCAGCCACTTCCACTTCGTATCCATGCCGCCACTGTATGCCGGACCGGGGGCGAGGCTAGGCTTGCGGGCATGTCCGTATCTTTCGAGGTCGCGGCGGCCGAGGTCCGCGACGCGCTCACCGACGCGAGTCGGGGGCTGGTCGAGCGCGAGGCGATGGTGGAGTTGGTGGCGCTGTCGGCAGTGGCGGGCGAGCACCTGCTCGTGGTGGGACCGCCGGGCACCGCGAAGAGCGAAGCGGTGCGCAGGACGGCGCGCGGCCTGGGTGGTGCGTACTTCGAATACCTGCTGGGTCGCTTCACGGAGCCGTCTGAAATCTTCGGGCCGGTGGACCTGCGCAAGCTGCGCGAGGGGCTGGTGGAGACGGAGACGGCGGGCATGTTGCCGGAGGCGGAGGTGGCCTTCCTGGACGAGGTGTTCCTGGGATCCACCGCCATCCTCAACACGCTGCTGGGGTTGCTGAACGAGCGCACCTTCCGGCGTGGCCACACGCGCATGCAGTGTCCGCTGAGGGTGTGCGTGGGCGCGTCCAACGCGCTGCCGGACGATGACGCGCTGGCCGCGTTCGCGGACCGGTTCCTGGCGCGCATCTTCGTGGATCCGGTGCCGGATCCTCGGTTGGAGGAGCTGCTGGAGGGAGGCGCGTCGCTGTGGGCGGACGCGGCGCCGCGAGTGGCGTCGCTCCAGTCCCTGGACGTGGTGGCGCAGGCGGCGAGGCGCGCGGACCTGGGGGCGGTGCGGCCGCACCTGGCGCAGGCGCTGCGGACGTTGCGGGCGGCGGGCATCGCGCTGTCGGACCGGCGCGCGGTGAAGGTGCAGCGGCTGGTGGCTGCCGCCGCGGCGCTGGCGGGGCGGACGACGCCGGGCGTGGCGGACCTGTGGCCGCTCGTCTACGCGGTGCCCACGAAGGAGGCACAGGCGCTGGCGCGCGATGTGCTGCGCGACGTGCTGTCCGCGTCGGAGAACCTGGCGCTGCCGGCCGCGGCGCTGGAGGCGAGCGCGGGGCCTCTGGCTCGGGCCCAGCGCATCGCGCAGGCAGGGCATGTGTTGCTGGAGTCGCGGCCCGTGGACGGGGACGCGGTGGCCGCGTGGCGGCTCAAGCTGGAGGGCGTGGCTCGCGAGATGGATGCGGGCTTCGCTCCGGAGGCACTGCCGGAGACGCTGCGTGCGTTGCGTGGCGCGGTGGCTGCGGTGCTGGCGGAAGAAGCGAGCACTCGCGCGGCGTGATGCTGGTGGCCTCTCCTGTGGAGTTGCCTGCCCCGACGGCACTGAAGGTGCCGTTACTCCAAGGGACTCTGCTCGACGTACTTCGCGAGCTTCTCCAGGGACATCCGCCAGCCGAGCTCGTTGTCGGCGGGCGGTACGCCGGGCGGCAGTCCTTCGTGAACGGAGAGCAGGTCGGTGCCTCCGTCTTGCGCGTCGGTGAGCGTGAACGTGATGATCATCTCTCCTTGCAGCGCGGGGTCGGAGGTCTCGAACTCGGTGGTTTCGATGACCTGTTCGTCCGGCACGAGCTTCACGAAACGGCCGTGATGCGTGTCCGTGTGCGCGGTCGTCTTGCCGGTCTCCGTGGGCGCGTCGTAGGTGAGCGAGATGCGGAATGCGCCGCCCTCGCGCAGTTCGAAGACGTGCACCTGACTCGTCATGCCGTCGGGCACCATCCATGTCGCGACCGCGCGGGCGTCAATCAGGGCGCTGTAGACGCGTGAGCGGGGGGCCTTCAGGTGGTGGTGGATCCGGGTCGTGCTCATGCTCGGGAGCATGGGCAGGCGCTCCGGCGCTGTACAGCTCGAGTCCCGTGGCCTGTCGCGTGTCGGTCCCTCTGTTGGCGCTGACGCCCGTTCGTTAGAGTGCCGGGGTGATCAACGGGCGTGGGATGCGCGGGAGCAGGGCGTCATGAGGCCGCCTCTGGAGCCGGTCGTCGCGGGACTTCCCGTGCGCTGGCGCCCCCGGGCCTTGCCGCTGGAGCCCGTGGCCGTGGCGGGCGTTGGTCCCGTGGCGCTCTCGCTGGGACACCGCGCTTCGCGGGCGGAGGACGCGACGCTCGCATCGTGGACCGGTGTCGCGGGACCGGACGTGCTCGTGCTGCTGGGGGCTGCTGCTTCGCTGCCCTGGGTCGATGGTGCGGTGTACCTGGGTCGTGATCCGCTGGCGCCCGCGCTGCTGCTTCCCTGCGCGCTGGAGCCGGATGTGGCTCCTTCGCTGCTGGAGCGTGCGCTGCTCGCGGGGCTGGGCGATGCGCCGCTCGCGGTGCTGCCTGCGTCAGGGGTGCTCGTCTCCGTCGCGGCGGCCAAGCCTGTCGCGCGCGCCTCGTTGACCGCGTGGCTGTCCGCTGAGGCCGCTTCGTGACGACCGCGTTGCCTCCCGCGCTGCGCCCCTGGGCGACGCAGCTGTCCCTCTTTCCGGAGGACCTGGCGCGGCACCTGGGACCGCACGTGGCGCGGCTGTCGGCGGCGGTCGGAACGCTGCGTCCTCGCGGTGAGGCCGAGGGCGGTGAGCCTCAAGGCTATGACGGGCTCTCTCGACGAGGGCCTTTCGAACGGCTGCTCGTCAGTGAGTGGCTCTGGGCATTGGAGGCACCGGAAGAACTGGTGCGCCGCGCGGCGTTCGGCGAGTTGTCGTTCCTCAAGCCCTCGTTCCGTCAGCCGCAGGGGGCTCGGCGCACCGTGGTGCTGCTGGACGTGGGACCGGATCAACTGGGCCTGCCGCGCATCGCGCACCTCGCGCTGCTGGTCGTGCTCGCGCGCCGCGCGGAGGCCGCGGGCGCGGCGTTCACCTGGGGCGCGCTCCAGACCGAGCCCACTCACGCCACCCATTCGGGCCTGGGCGGCACGTCGTTGCTTGCGTGGCTCGAAGCCCGCTCCACCGTGCCCGCGTCCTCGCAGCACCTGGCTGCATGGCGCGAAGCCCTGGACCTTTCACGCGCGCCTGAGGACGTGTGGCTCGTGGGCTCCTCGCGCCTGGGGCGTCTGGAGGACGCGGAGGGGATGTCCCGCGTGGAGGTCTCCGAACCAATGGAGCCCGGTGCGCACCGGCTCACCGTGGACGTGCGGCCCGCGGGCCGTGTTCCCCGTTCGGTGGTGCTGGAGCTTCCGCCTCCGGACGACTGTCTGCGGCTGTTGCGCAATCCCTTTGCTTCGCGGCAGGCGGCTTCCCCATTGCAGTCGCGCAAGAGCGACCAGCGGATCGCGAAGTTCTCCTTCTCCGGGGACGGTCGGCGCGTGCTGCTGTTCTCCGCGGATGGCGGCGTGGAGGCCATGGCCGTGCCGCATTCTCCGCGCGCCACCGTGCCCAAGCCCCGGCGCGTCCAGGTGCCTCCCAGGCAGCGCGTGGTCGCGGCGGGATGGCGCAATTCGGGTGGGTTGCTCGTGCTCGCGCGGAGCCAGGGGGCGTACGTGATGCACGGGAACGTGCGCACGCCAACCGGTTACCGGAAGGCGCGCTACCACGTGGCGGATGACTCCATTCGGCCGGATACCGTGCCGGAGGCGCTGCCGTTGGACCTCCTGAGCTGGCTGGATCCGCGTGGGCATGAACACCTGTGGTTGAAGGACGGCAAGGACCGGCTGTTCTCGCTGGCGCCACCCTCCGGTGCGGAGAACGTGGCGATCAAGGTGGTGGCGGAGGACGTCTCCGCGATGGCGTTGGTGAACATGCGTCCGGTCTGCGTGCTGCGGCCCCAGGGCCAGGGAGCAGGTCACGCGGTCATCTCACGGCTCAAGATGCTGGACGAGGAGCCGGAGCGCATCGTTCCGCTCAACGCGCGTGAGGGGGAGGCGCACTTCGGCTACTCGCCGTTTGGGGGGCATCCGGACGCGGGGCTGCTCGCGGTGTGTGACCAGGCACCGGATTGGCGGCTGTTCCAGCGCACGGATGTGTCGACCCTCTCCGTTCCCTGGGGGCACCGTGTGGTGGGCGTGGTGCAGCCGCCCGCGCCTTCGCTGCCCGGGCTGATTGCATTGGATCCGGATCAGCGCACCTTCCGCCTCTTCTCGCTCCAGCCGCCCCGGACGCTCGCGGTGGCCAGTGGCCCCGTGGTGCAGGCCGCGGCGAGTCACGGGCAGCCGGTGTTGGGATGGCTGCTCCCGTCGGGAGAGTTCGTGTTGTGGGACCTGATGGAGCAGGCTGTGTTGTACCGCTCCGTCCCGGAGGCCACGTCGTGAGCGCCGCGGCCGGAGTCGTGCGTCCTCGCGCCCAGGTGCACCGGGGCACCGTGGTGGTGGCTGCCTGGTGGTTCCACTCCGGACTGCTGGGAGAGGCCGAGGCACGCCGCCGCGTGCTTGCAGCCTGGAGTCCCGGGGCCACGGTCTGGGCGCTGGCGGGAGGCCATCTGCTCAAGCTGGCGACACCGTGCAAGAGCGCGGTGGGGGCCGCACCCGGATTGCCGCTGGTGCTGGAGTCCGGAGTGCTCACCAGCGCGCCGCTGAGCCCGAAGGAGCGCGAGCGATTGGCGCCTCCGCCGGGAGCCGTCGTGCTGGTTCACGAGGGCGTCGCACGGATGTACGGGCCCGGAGCGCTGCGCCAGGTGGATCCGGGGGCGTGGCTGGACGTCTCGGAATGGCGGCGTGTCCAGGTGAAGGGTCTGGGTGCGCCGCCTCCGCCCCTGAAGGTCGCGCTGGAACCGCTGCCTCCGCCAACACGCGCGACGTTCGGACCGAAGGTGCCCGCGCTCGCGCCCGAAGCGGAGCGCATGCTGGCGCGCATGGCGGGGCGGGAGGTCCCGGTGGTGCGAGAGGGCTTCTTCGCGCGGCTGCGGCGGGCCTTCTCACGGAGGCCCGGCGACGCACTGCTGACCGTCCGTCGTGAAGGCTTGTTCTCACGGTTGCGCCGTGCCTTTCGCACGGAGACGCAAGGCACACCGGGCAACGCGTTGGCCCCGAGTCGCGCGGGATGGCTCGACCGTCTGCGGAGCGCCTTCTCCTCGAACGCGGGTCACACCTCCGCCATGGGCACTGGCGTACGGGTCGGTTGGTTCTCACGGCTGCTCGCTGGAATGCGCGGAGGTGACGCCGCAAAAGCCTCACAGGTCTCCAGCACCCACACACGTCCCGCAGAACCCGAAGGCCCGGGCGCACTCGAGCAGTTCAAGGAGTGGATGCTCCGGAACACGCCCCTGGGGCAGCTCGTGGGACGGCGCAAGGGAGACTACCTGCGCCACCTCTTCGAACTCTTCGAGCAGGGCAACCTCGACGAAGCCCTGCGCCACGCCATCCCCTTGGGCAAGGACCCGGACGCACGCGCGAAGCTCGCGCTCGGTGTTCCCGGCCCGCGCGAAGAGCTGCGCATCCAACCCCGCGGCCGGAGTGGTGCCGCGCAGTCGTTCGGCGGAGGCCCCGCCGTGTTCGAGGCGCTGCGCGAGCGCTACCGCGAGACCTTCCGCCGCCTGGAGCGCGAAGGCCGCATCGACGAGGCCGCCTTCGTCCTCGCCGAGCTGCTGGAGGCGGCCGAGGAGGCCGTGTCCTTCCTGGAGCGCCACGGCCGCTTCCAACTCGCGGCGGAGCTCGCCGAGGGACGCAACCTTCCGCCGGGCCTCGTGGTGCGCCATTGGTTCCTGGCGAAGGACGTGGAGCGCGCGGTGGCCATCGCACGGCGCTCGGGCGTGTTCGCGGACGCAGTGCTGCGCCTGGAGAAGACCCATCCCGCCGAAGCACAGGCCCTGCGCATGCTGTGGGCGGAGTCGCTCGCGGAGGCCGGAGACTGGTCGCGCGCGGTGGATGCCGTGTGGCCTGTGTCGTCCGCGCGCCACATCGCACGCTCCTGGGTGGAGCGGGGCATCCAGGCCGGCGGCCCGGGCAGCGCGAAGCTCCTGGCGCGCCTGGCGCTCGAGTTCGCGGATGGCTTCGGCGCCGCGCGCGACGACATCCAGACCTTGCTGTCGGATGAAACCCCGACACGCGCTCCGGAACGCCTGGCCTTCGCCACGGAGTTGCTGCGCGCGGACGCCTCCGATGCCCGGAGCGCGCTCCTTGTCTCCACCGTGCGCTCGCTGATGCGCGACGAGGTGGTGGAAGAGCTCCCCTCCAACGCCAGTCTCCTCCAGCAACTGCACGCCCTGAAGGATCCCGCGTTGGCCGCGCTGCGCACGGACCTGCCAACGCCGCATGTCTCGCAACGGAGCCCCTGGTCCGAAACGCACGACCTGCCGCACGTGCGCGTGTGGATGGACCGGAGCCACGCGGGCGCCCACGCCGTGCATGACGCCGTGGTGCTGCCGGGCCGGCGCGTGCTGCTCGCGCTGGGGGAGGCGGGCGCGCGGCTGGTGGGCCCGGACGGACGCACGCTCGCGGGCTTCGACGTGCCAGCGTTCTCGCTGGTCCTGTCCGCGCAGGGCAACCGCGCCCTCGCGCTGGCGCGCCGCGGTGACCTGTGGCGCGTGTCCCGGCTGGACCTGGTGGAGCGCCGGGCCACGCGCTGGTGCGACCTGGAGCTGGATGCGTGGGCCCCCACCTACGACGGGGAGCGGTGGTTCACCGCCATGCGCGACGCCGTGAGCATGGTGGACACGCTCGCCGCCGAGCCGCGCTCCCTGTGGCGCGTGCCGGAGGTGGGAGGCGTCGTGCTCGAGATGGCCGTGGACGCGAAGCACCTGTCCTTCCTCGTGCTGCACCTCACCCCGGGCCAGGACTTCGAACGGCTGGAGCGCTGGACCTATGAGCTGGAGGGCGGCCCCGTCCTGCGCGGGCGCGCGGACATGAAGGACCTGCGGGAGACACTGGACGCCCTCGCGCTCACGCCCGATGGCGAGGCGATGGGCGTGCTCATCGCGCCCACCGAAGACGAGGAGCCCGGACCCTGGCCCTACTACGTGGCGCCCATCGTCGCGCGGCGCTTCCACCGCCCGTCCCGGCAGGACGGGGAGCGCATGGGCGTGGTGCTCACTCCCTCCTGGAGCGTGACGCGCTTCCAGAAGGGCGAGCTGCACACGGCTGTCCTGCGCACCGTCGCCGACCACCCCCGCGTGACGGTGGAGTTCTCCGGCACCCCGCCCCAGGTCGTGCGCCTCACGGAGGACTGGTGCGTCGTGCACGACCTGCTCGGCCGCGTGGTGTGGCTGGACCTGCACTCCGGCGAGGTCCACCGCGTGCCGGTGGTGTGAACCTCGACGTCAGGCCCAGCGCATGTGGCTGGGCACGATGACGATGGTCGCCGTCAGCGCGCAGGCGGCGTCGTCCACCACCAGCACCACGCGCACGCCCTCCACCGTCACCAGCAGCGAGGGCTGCTCGCTGTGCAGCGCCATCAACCACGACGACGCCAGGGGCAGCTCCGAGGCCGCCAGCTCCGAGGCGCGCAAGAGGTGCACGCGCACCGAGTGACGGACCGGGGCGGGCAGGGCGTGCAGCGCGTAGAGCGACTCGTCCGTCAGCCGCAGCGCGTACGGTACGCGCGGGGGTTCCTTCGGACGCCCGGGCAGCTCGCGCAGACGCTCTGCCAGGGCCTGCACCAGCGCCTCCGGCTGCTGCGGCTTGTGCAGGAAGCCCACCACCCCGTGCAGCGGCACGTCCGGAGCACCTCTCGCCGAGGACATCAGCATCACCGTCAGGTGCCGCAGCCGCGCGTCCGTGCGCAATTGGCCGTACAGCTCCCATCCATCCAACCGGGGCAACACCAGGTCCAGGAGGATGAGGTCCGGGTGCTGCGCGCGCGGGCGATGACGCAGCCAGTCCAGCGCCTCCGCGCCGTCCGCCACGGACGACACCACGAAGCCCGCTTCACGCGCAGCGCGGCCCACACCCTCGCGCCATGTCCGATCGTCCTCGACGAGCAACAGATGGTGGACGCCGAGGGCCATCCCTCCATTTGACTCGCTTTTCCTTGGTTTCTTGAAGTGAACCCAGGGGCTAGTGGGCTCCCCAGCGTCACCTGTCTGACAGTGTGCCCCGACGACTGTTCCCCCCAGACGCCCGCCGTCTGACCGCTCGCATCACCGTGCCACTGTCATCTTGCAGTTGAGCTGTAGATGCGCACCCTTCGCGGCGCTCATGGCCTACCGCTGCCAGCTGGAACCCCCGGTGGTGCGCACGCTCACGGCGTGTACGCCCGCGGTGCGTGAGCGGCTTCAGTCGGAGCTGGGGGCACTCGCCAGCCGGATGCCGTGTCTGCCGGTGACTCCGTCGGGGCGGGAGGGGGCGACGGTGCTCGCCTGCGGCTTCCAGGTCCGCTACCGCGTGGAGCCGGGCGCGGGGCTCCTGCGGTTGACCGCCCTGTGGCCGCTGGGCCTGGTCCGTTCGCCTTCCTCCTGACACGTCGCCAGACGGTCCTTGTCGCATGAGAAGCGGGGGCCTAAGTCGGAGGTGAGCTCCTCTTCCCCCGGATGCACCCCAGGCCCCTTCGCCCGCGAGCCTCGCACCGTGTCCCTGACCCTGGCCGACTTCCTCTTCCAGTCCCGTGACGTCCTGCAGGACGCGTGGCTTCACGAAGCCCCGGGCTCTGGTGACACCTTCACGCACGGGCTGTCCGCGGTGGCGGCCCGGATGTCGAACCCGGACGCGCGCGTCTCCGACTCACTGGCGCGCGAGCTGTCGCTGCTGGTGCAGGGCTCCAACGGGCACCCCACGACGACCAACTTCCGGCGCCTGCGCGACACGGTGCTGCGGCTGTGGCGCGAGCGGGGCGGCGGAGGCTCGGGCGACGAAGAACAGGTGGAGCGCTTCCACGACGCCGTGGACGCGGTGGAGGCCGCGGCGCTGGAGGCCCATGTCCAGGCGCGGATGCTCGCGTCGCGCGAGGCCGCGGAAGCGGCGCGCGAGCAGGGCGCCCCGGACGCGTCCGGCCCCCGGCGTTGGGAGGACATCTTCACGCACCTGGGCGTGGGCGTGGCGGTGATGGCCGCGGAGGACAGCACCTTCGTCGCGGCGAACCCCGCGCTCGCGCGCATGCACGGGCAACCCGCGGAAGCGCTCAAGGGCCTGCGGCTGGAGGACCTGGTCGCGCCCGAGTCGCGCGGCGCGCTGCCCCGGCACATGGCCGCCGCCAGCTCCAAGCCGTTCCACGAATACGAAGCGCTGCACCTGCGCCGCGACGGCAGCCGCTTCCCCGCGTTCGTGCACGTGACGTCCTTGAGGGACGCCACGGGTCGCCGCGTGGGCCGCGCCGCCACGGTGCTGGACATCACCCAGCGCCGTCAGGCGGAGGCGGAGCGGCAGCGCCTGCTGGCCACCATCGAGGCGGAGCGCGCGCGGCTGGCGGCGGTGTTGGACCAGCTCCCCGCGGGCGTGCTCATCGCGGAGGCGCCCAGCGGCCGGCTGCTGTTGGGCAACCGCGCGCTGGAGTCGCTGCTGGGGCATCCGTTCCGGCCCTCGGCCAGCCTGGCGGACTACGAGTCGTCGCATCAGATGTTCACCGCGGACAACCAGCCGCTGGCGGACGACGCGTGGCCCATGGCCCGCGCGCTGCGCACCGGTGAGACGCGCCAGGCGGAGCCGCTCCAGGTGCGCCGGCCGGACGGCACCACCGCGCACCTGCTGGGCTCCAGCGCGCCCGTGCGCGACCGGGACGACCACATCGTCGCGGGCGTCGTCACGCTGGTGGACGTCACCGAGCGCCGCCGCGCGGAAGAAGCGGCGCGGGAGGCGGCGCAGTTCGGCGAGCGGCTCATCGCCATCGTCAGCCACGACCTGCGAAACCCCCTCAACGCCATCCAGCTGTCCGTCACCAAGCTGATGCACGGAGACGCGCTCCAGGAGCGGGACCGCAAGGCGGTGTCCCGCATCGCGCGCTCCGGTGAGCGCATGGCGCGGATGATTTCGGAGCTGCTCGACTTCACCCGCAGCCGGCTGGGCGGCGGCATCCCGATTGAGCGCGTGCCCGGCGACGTGCGCGCGGTGGTGCGCCAGGCGGTGGAGGAGCTGGAGGCGGCGTGGCCGGAGCGCTCGCTGACGCTGAACGTGGGCCCGGGCCGCTACGACGGCGCCTGGGACGCGGGCCGGCTGCTGCAGGTGGTGAGCAACCTGGGCGGCAACGCGCTCCAGTACAGCCCGCCGGACTCATCCGTGCGCTTCACGCTGTCGGACGCGGACGCGCACGTGGTGTTGGAGGTGCAGAACGGCGGAGACCCCATTCCGCCGGACATGCTGCCGCGTCTGTTCGACCCCTTCCGGCGCGGCGCGGGCAGCAACACGCACGGCGGCCTGGGGCTGGGGCTCTACATCGTCGAACAGGTGGTGAAGGGCCACGGAGGCCGCATCGAGGTGCGCTCGCGCGCGTCGGAAGGCACCGTCTTCCGCGTGCTCCTGCCGCGTGAACAGGCGCAGCCCGCGACGCCGCCGGCTCAGTAGGCGGCGGCTAACTGCGACTGCGTGGAGGAGCGGAACGGCTCCAACGCGCGCATCAGGTCGTCCAAATCCAACGGCTTGGGGATGGACGCCCGGATGCCCTGGGGCACGGGGCGGGTGGCGCCCGCGCCCGACACGACGATGACGGGCAGGTTCGCGAGGCGCGGCTCCTTCTGCACGCGCTCCATCAGCTCCCAGCCGCTCATCACCGGCATCATCAAATCCAACAGCATCACGTCCGGCGTGGGGCCGCGCCTCAGGCGCTCCCAGGCGTGCAGGCCGTTGCCGGCGACCTCCACGGCGAACCCTTCCAGCGTGAGGAACTCCTCCAGCATCTCACGGCTGTCGACATGGTCTTCCACGAGGAGGATGAGGCTTCGCATGGCTTCCGGGAGCCTCCCCCCGTCCGGCCCCGTCCGAAAGACCCCGTGTCCAGGGAACGTCCAGCCCTGGACGATAGGCCATTGGCACTGTGAGGCCCGCGCCATTCGGGGGGCCTTGGAGGGCAGGCGGCCGAGGCCATCCCCGCGAAAAGCGGATGGGGCCTCCCCCTTCCAGGCGCCAGGAGCGCGGAAGGCGAAGGCCCCACCGGGGACCTCGGGCTACAGGTCTGTTCAGCCCTGGTACTGGTGCACGGACATGATGGGGTAGTTCATGGACGTGAGGCTGATGCGCTGCGAGCCGTCCGAGTTCACGTTGTTGGAGCCGATGAACTGGGGCTTGCCGTCCTTCCAGCCCGCGAACATCACCACGTGCTGGCCGTCGCCCACCTTCATGGAGACGACGTCGCCGGGCTTCGCGTCCTTCAGGTCCACGCGCTTGAAGTTCGGGTCGCGGTCCAGGTTCCCCTGGAGCGTCATCACGGACGCGCTGTGCTGGCTGTCCTTGATCTGCCCGGCCTGCTCCAGGCACGCGGAGACGAAGTTGGCGCAGTTGACGTTGTTGGGGACCCAGTCCTCCATGTCCGCGCCCACGCCGGTCTGCTCAAGCTTCAGCGAGCCGGCGTTCTTGCCCATGTGAGACATCGCGATGTCGAAGGGGCTGCCACCGGGGCCACGCGTGCCCGGGCCCGCGCCGCCCGGAGGCGCCGTCACGTTGCCCGCGCCGCTGGAGCCGCCGGAACCGCCGCCGCGCACGCCCTGACCCTGGGTGCCGGGCTCGAAGCTGTCGCGCGAGCCGGGGATGTTCAGCGTCTTGCCCGCGTAGATGAGGTCCTTGTTCTGGATGTCCGGGTTGGCCTTCATCAGCGAGTCCACGGACGTGCCGTAGCGCTTCGCCAGACCCGACAGGGTGTCGCCAGATTGGATGCGGTAGCTCATGGGGGGCTCCTATGGGAGCAGTGACCCGGAGGTGGTCACCGGCTGCGATTGTTTCCATTCTCGCCATTCAAGAACCGGTGTTGCGTCCCCCACCTGCTTTTCACTCCTGGCGCACATGTGGGCGAATTGGCGTACCTGGAGCGGAATCCGACCCTGGAAAGGGCGCGCATCCGCGACACGGCCCCCCGGTGGGCCGCCCGGGGAAGCCGTGTCGCGGTGCGCAATTTCCGGGGATTTAGCGGCTCTGGGCGTCGTGCTTCTGGCGAGCGATGCGGCGGCTGAGGGCGTCCTGCTTCGCGTCGATGCGGGCGCGCTCGGCGGCGTCCAGGTGGCCGTCGTCCCGGCGGTCGCGGCGGATTTCGCGCTGGAGGGAGCGGTGCTGGCGCTCCAGGCGCACGGCCTCGCGGCCCGTGAGCTCGCCGCTCTTCACGCCTTCGTTGATGCGCTGCTGCTGGTTCACCTGGCGCCGGTCGGCCTCCGCGGCCACGGCCGGCAGCGCCACCGTCAGGCCCAGCACCGCCGCGAGCATCCCCAGTCCGTTGCGCTTCATGGTGTGTCCTCCTCGATGCGCGCGGGCGTCGGTGCCAGCGCTTCGTCCTTGGAGGGTTGAACCCGGGATTCGCGCGGTGGTTGCGGGCGGCGCTCTTGACCGGGTGCGTCCAGGTGGGTGGCCCTTATGAAAGGGGAAACAATCCGAGGGGATGGGGACGTGCTGCACCCTTGAACGGGTGGGAGGGCCCGCGCATGGTGGTGGGGTGACGACCATTGCTCATCCCGACTTCACGGCGGCGCGGTTCACCAGCTACCCGGACGCGCGCTTCACCCCGGCTCCGGCGGACGGCGTGCTGCCGGAGGGCTTCTTCACCACGACGAACCTGCCCACGTATGTGAGGGTGGACGGGCGGTGGCGGATGCCGCGCGAGCCGCGCATGGACGGCGCGCTGGTGCGGGACGCGGCCGGCGAGCTCTGGGTGCGCGAGGGTCGCCGGGTGCGCGCGGGCGAGCAGGTGGTGGTGGGGAAGGCGGAGGACGGCAGCGAAGGCGTCTACGTGAACATGGCCTACCTGATGGAGGAGGGGGAGGGCGAGTTCAAGTTCATGACGAGCGAGGTGTCGCGCGAGAAGCCCATCGACTACGGGCACATGGCGCGGGTGCTGGTGGAGGAGCGCGAGCGTGGGGGCTATCCCATCTGGGTGACGGGGCCGGCGCTGGTGCACTCGCGGGCGCGTGCGGACATGACGTGGTTCGTGGAGAACGGCTTCGTGGGGGCGCTGCTCGCGGGCAACGCGGTGGCGGTGCACGACATCGAGGCGTCCATCTACGGCACGACGCTGGGGATGAGCGGCGCGGGCGAGGCGACGTCGGGCGGGCACGGGCTGCACATGCGCGCCATCAACCGGGTGAGGCAGGCGGGCTCCATCGCGAAGGCGGTGGAGGCGGGCGTCATCACCAACGGCATCATGCACGCGTGCGTGAAGCACGGGGTGCCGTTCGTGCTGACGGGGTCCATCCGGGATGACGGGCCGTTGCCGGACGTGGTGACGGACAACCTGGCGGCGCAGGACGCGATGCGCAGGCACGCGGTGAAGGCGACGATGGCGGTGCTCGTGGCCACGGCGCTGCACGCCATCGCGACGGGGAACATGCTGCCCGCGTTCGTGACGGAGAAGGACGGCTCCTTGCGGGAGTTGCCCACCATCTGCGTGGATTCGTCCGAGTTCGTGGTGAGCAAGCTGAAGGACCGGGGCACGCACCAGGCCTTCGGCGTGGTGACGAACGCGCAGGACTTCATGCACATCCTGCGGCTGTACGTGGAGCGCGAGCTGGCCGCGCGAGGCACGGCGCCGAAGCCGGCCTGAAGCCTCAGCGCTGGGTGAGGGCCGGAGCCGAGACGGCCTTCCATGCCGCGCTCGACAGTCCGCCCTCGGTGCCGAAGAGGGCGGAGTCGCCGTCGGGGAGCACCGCGTAGATGCGCGGATCCGCCAGCTTCGGCAGGGCCCGCGTCTCCCCCGTGGCCGCGTCGAAGTACGACGCGCCGAGCAGCGTGCCCACCAGCGCCCCGCCGGGCACGAGCGCGGCGGAGACGATGGCGGAGGAGGGCAGGCCGGGAGCGGCGCGCACGCGAGTCCACTTCGCGCCGTCGAAGTAGCTGAAGCCGTCCTGGCAGGTGCCCGCGACGGCGCGTCCTTGCGCGTCGGTGGACAGCGCGGTGATCCAGTTGTCGGTGAGGTCGCGGCCGTCGTGGAAGCGCTGCCACTTCGCGCCATCCCAGCGCAGCAGGCCCCGGTCCTCGCTGCCCATCCACAGGAAGCGGCCCGAGGCTTCACCGACGGAAGGGTGCTTGCTCCACTCCTTCGGCAGCGGCAGCCGTTTCACGAGCGACAGGGGAGACGTCCCGGGAGTGACCAGGGACATGCCCCGGCCGTCGACCAGCGCGACGCCTTCATCCATCTGGGACACGTTGAGCACGGACAGCTTCCCCAGGGCCACGGGGTTGCGAGACCCGTAGGCAATCTGCGTCCACGTCTTCCCGTCATGGAAGCCCAGGCCATACGTGGTGGCGACGTAGAGGTTCGGTCCATCGCTGGTGATGCCCAGCACCTGGTCGCTGGGAAGCGAGGGCGCGCGGACGGTCTGCCACCGGCCGTCATCGCGCTGCCAGCAGGCGCCCCGGTCGAACGTGCCCACCACCAGCCGCCCCTGATGCCGGGCGAGCGCGGTGATGTGATTGCCGCAGAGTTGCCCGGTGGGCGTGACGCGGCTCCACCCCTTCTTCCCTTGGAGGAACACGCCGGAGGTCCGTGTGCCCGCCCAGCCATCGCGCAACACGGTGGCGCCCTTGGGAACGCTCACGGCCTGAAGTGGCACGGACTCCGTCTCCCACGCGTGCACCTCACCGTGACTGCCCACGATGCGCACGCCCTGCTCCGTCATGGTGAATGACAGCGGCCCGGTGGGCACGTCGCGAAGCGCGGAGAGCCGGCCACTGGCGCTGATGGAGAACGCGCCCTCGGTGGTGCCCACGTCCACGCCGTCACGTGTGTCCGAGATGAAGCGCACCGGGCCCGGCAGTGACCACGCGCGCTGGGTGCCCAGCTCGAACAGGCGCCCCTCCGCCGTGCCCGCGAAGCGCGGCGAGAACGCCGTGTACGTCGCACCCGGCGTCAGCACCGAGGCCAGTGACTCCAGCCGGTTCACGTAGTCCGGAGTGCTCGCGTCCTCGGAGGGAGGCAGCGCCTGCCAGCGCACGTCCAGCACGGGCGTCACCTGGAAGCGCGTGTCCAGCGACACCAGCCCTTCATCCGTGGCGACGAAGAGCCGGTCGCCCGTGGACTCCAGCGCGCGGCAGAAGTGACTGGGCAGCCCGTCCTCCACCGTGAGCACGCGCACCGGACGGCCCGCGGGCGTGAACAACTCCAGGCCGCCTTCGGTGCACGCGACGACGTGGCCGCCGAACGGCTCCAGGTCGTGCACGGCCTCGGTGTTGGTGACGGTGGCGGCCAGGGTCAGCGCGGTGAGGGCGGAGAGCATCATGCTCCACCCCATTGCGAACCCCGGGCCAGCCCGGCCTGTGTCCCCGGAGCCGCACCCGCGGCCCTGTTGACCCTGTCACCCTTCACGAACGATGGTCGCGCGGGGGGATTGGGGCCGGGCCTCCGTTGGAGTCCAAGACATGCTGCGTTCGGGTTCTTCCCTGGCGATGGCGCTCGCGCTCGCCATCCTCTGTGCTTGCGCACCGTCCGACCCGTGCGATGTCGTCTACTGCGGTCCGGGCCGGTGCGATGCGTCCTCCGGACAGGCCGTGTGCGACTGCCCCCAGGGCTACGTCCAGGCGGACATGTCCTGCAAGCGGAACGTGCGCAAGGGGGATGACCATGGGGACTCCATCGAGGCCGCGACCCCCTTGGAGTTCATGGACGCCGACCAATCGATGCACGCGAACCTGGACATCGTGGACGACGTGGACCTGTTCTCGTTCCGCATCAAGACCGGCCGCATCTACCGATTCAGCTGCCGTCGCTACCTGGATGAAGGCTACGAAGGCTACGAGCCGACCTGCTTGGTTGAGCTCCTCGGCGCGGACGGGCTCAAGTTGCCGGGCTCGGTGGGCTCAGGGGGGCCTGCGTACTACCAGGCGGCCGTGCTCGCCACGCAGGATGGCACCGTGTACGCCCGCGTGAAGGGCTTCTCCGCCTCCCCCTCCACTTTCGACACCCGCTACGAATACTCGCTGGTGGACCGGGGGCCGGACGACTTCGGGAACACCCTCGCGGAAGCCACCCGTCGGCCCGTTGGCACCAACGTCTCGGGGCACATCGAACCCTACGGCGATGTCGACGTCGTCGCGCTGGACGTCGTCGCGGGCCGCACCTACCGGTTGGTTTGCGGAGGCGTCGGCAACAACAACTGTGGCATGCGAGTGCGCGACCCCGGGGGCGAGGTGCTGTACCAGGCGGCGATGGTCGAAACAAAGCCGAAGAGCGACACGTTCGACCTCCAGGTGATGCAGGAAGGCCGTCATACGGTCGAGCTGTTCTTCACCACGGGGCTCCTCTTCTCCTACGGCGTGGGTGACTACACCTTCTCTGCCACCGACCTGGAACCTTGAGCGCCCGCCACGCTGCCCGCGGCTAGCGCGCGCTGCCCGCCGGGACCCCAAGACGCTGCTCATAGGCATCCAGCGTCCGCTGCCAGGCGGGCCGTGCCTCACAGCGCTCGCGATAGGCGGAGACCCGGGGGAAGCCTTCGAGCACGCCCGCGTTGCGCACCTCGCGCAGCACCGTGGTCATCAGGATGTCCGCCACGGTGAACGCCTCGCCGGTGAGATACGGACGCTCCCGCAGCCAGTCCTCGAGCGTGGTCAGGTGGTGCTCGGCGTACTTCACCAAACCGGGACGCCGCTGCGCGCCGGTGGGGTCGGCGTCGCCGAGCAGGTCGACCATGATGAGCTGGGCCATCGGGAGCTCCACGGTGGTGAGCGCGGCGAAGCACCAGCGCATCACCTGGGCGCGGCCCTGGAAATCCGTGGGCATCAACTGGCCCGTCTTCTCCGCCAGGTACAGCAGGATGGCGCCCGTCTCGGTGAGCACGAAGCCGTCGTCATCGAGCACCGGCACCTGGCAGAAGGGGTTCAGCTGCCGGTACACGTCTCCTCGGGTTTCCCCCGCGGGATGGTCCACGCCGTGCACCCGGTAGGGCAGCTCCAGTTCTTCAAGGGCCCACAGGACGCGCAAATCGCGCGTGAGTCCGACGACCTTCGAATGGACGCGGCCAAAGCCATACAGGGTGATCATCCCGGCATTGTCGATGCCGCACCCACCCGCTGTCGATGATCTTGGCCACGTGGCGGCGCGCTTTCGAGAAGCGCGCCGCCAACGCCTGGCCCCTAGAACGACTCTTCCGACAGGTCCATCAGGTCCAGGTTGCCGTTCTCCACCATGCGCGCGGCGTGCGCGATGCCGGGCAGCACCTCATGGCAGTACCAGCGGGCGCTGGCCACCTTGCCGCCGTAGAACGCCTTGTCACCGGGGTTGGTCTTCATCCGCTCCAGCGACACGGCCGCGTGGCGCACCAGCAGCCAGCCGATGATGACCTCCGCCACGGCGAACAGCACGCGGTTGCCCTGGAAGCCCACGTGGTAGACGGACTCGCCCAGCTTGCCCATCAGCGTGCCGAGCATCGTCTGCAGGTGGCCCACCGCCTCGCCCAGCGCGGCGCGCTCGGTCTTCAGCTCCGGACCGCCCTCGTCGCCATCCGCCGTCGCGCGGACACGCTCCAAGAGCCCCATCAGCGTCGCGCCGCCGTCGCGCGCCACCTTGCGCATCAGCAGGTCCAGCGCCTGGATGTGCGTGGTGCCCTCGTAGAGCGAGTCGATCTTCTGGTCCCGGATGTACTGCTCCACCGGGTAGTCCGTGAGGAAGCCCGAACCGCCGTGCACCTGGAGCGACAGGGACAAGAGCTCGTACGCCTTCTCCGAGCCGTATCCCTTCACCAGCGGAAGCAGCATGTCGTTGAGCACGTCCGCCTCGCCCGCCGCGGTGGAGCGGTGGCCTCCCTGGATCTCCACCTGGTCCTGCACGGACGCGGTGAACAGGGCCAGCGCGCGCAGACCTTCCGCGTGCGCCTTCTGCGCCATCAGCATGCGGCGCACGTCCGGGTGCTGGAGGATGTTCACGCGCGGCGCCGTCTTGTCGCGCGCCTTCCCCAGGTCGCTGCCCTGCACGCGGTCCTTCGCGAACGACAGCGCGCGGTAGTAGCCCGCGGACAGCGCGGCCATGGACTTGAGGCCCACCGCCATGCGCGCGTTCTCGATGATGTGGAACATCTGCCGGATGCCGTCGTGCACGTCACCCAGCAGCAGGCCGCGCGTGGGCTTGCCGTCGCCGAACGTCAGCTCGCACGTGACGGACCCCTTCAGGCCCATCTTCTTCTCCAGCTTGGTGCACACGACGTTGTTGTGCTCGCCCAGGCTGCCGTCCTCGTTCACCCAGAACTTGGGCACCACGAACAGCGACAGGCCCTTGGTGCCCGGCGCCGCGCCGTCCGGACGCGCGAGCACCATGTGGATGATGTTCTCCGCGATGTCCGACTCGCCGTTGGTGATGAAGCGCTTGACGCCTTCAATCTCCCAGACGTCGCCGTCCACCTGACGGGCCTTGGTGCGCGCGGCGCCCACGTCGCTGCCCGCGTCCGGCTCCGTCAGCACCATGGAGCCGCTCCAGCGCTTGTCCAGGATGTGCGGCAGGAAGCGCTGCTTCTGCGACTCCGTGCCCAGCTTGTCGATGACGCGCGCCAACAGGTTGCCCAGCGTGAAGAACGCCAGCGCGGGGTTGCTGCCCAGGATCAGCTCGAACGCGGCCCAGCCCAGCGACGGCGGAGCACCCAGGCCGCCCAGGTGCGAGGGGGTCTCCAACAGGTGCATGCCCGCGTCGTAGTAGGCGCCCATCGCGGCCTTGAGGCCGGGGGGCAGCTTCACCTCGCCGTTCTCCAACTTCGGCGGGTTGTGCTCGGACTCGTCGAAGCTCTTCGCCAGCTCCTGCGTGCACAGCTGCGCGAACGTCTGCAGCGTCTGCCGGGCCGCCGTCTCGTCCAGGTCTCCGAAGGGCGCCTTGCCCAGCGACGTATGGCCGATGTCCAGGAACTCGAAGAGGTTGAACTCAATATCGCGGAGGTTGGGCGTGTAGTGCAGGGACGACGACATCGAAGGACTCCTCGCGGCCGGGTGCGAATGAAACAACCCCGCGCCAGTGAAGGCGCGGGGCCAGAAACGGACCGCCAGGGTATCCGAGATTGATTCGCGGGTCAGTCACGCCGAGCGTGGATGACGCGCAGCGTCTCCCGACGCTCGAAGCGATTGCCGGCGGCGTCGCGGGCGACGAACACCAGCTCGTAGGAACCGGCGGGCGTGCCTTCGGGGATGACCAGCGACTTGTTGAAGCGCAGGCCGTCCTGCGAGTCGAGCAGCTGCTGGTCCTCACCGAAGAGGTCGCCGTACACGCTGACCTCCTGCGTGGCCTCCACCGCGTCCACGTCGAACGTCAGCGTGTCACCGGGAGAGACTTCCTTCTGGGAGAGGACGACGTCGAAGTCATTGCCCTGGGAGTCCAGGCGGTAGCGAACCTCGCTGCGCTCCACGCGGCCGTCCGCCAGCTCCGCGATGATGAACACGGTGTAGTAGCCATCCGAGACACCCAGCGGCACGAGGAACCGGCCGCGCCACGAACGGGTGAGCGAGTCGAACGTGAGCGGCTTCACCAGGCCGAAGGGGAAGTAGGCGGTGACGCGGCGGGCGTTGCGCGGGGCGCGCACGGAGATGATGGGGTCGCCGGGGGGAATCTCCTCGCGGCTGAGCGCGCCGGAGACCATGCCGTCGGGGAGCTGCACGGGGACCATCTCGCGGACCGACTCGCCGTTGGGGGCGGTGCGGGCCACCTGCTCCACCGCGACGAAGGAGGTGTAGCGGCTCATCAGGTGGTACTGGAGCGCGGTGTCGGTGATGCCCTGGACGACTTCGGGCGTCTCGCCGCGGTAGCCCTCCACGGTGAACTCCTCGATGCGCTGGCGGGCCCAGAGGCTCTTGAGGGAGTCGTGCTCCGGGGCGACTTCGGGGAAGTGCACGGGCACATCGAAGCGGCGGACCTGGCCACGCACGCGGCCGGAGATGCGGAGGACGCCGTCACCGGTGCCGGTGAACTTGCCCACGAGGAACAGCGGCTGACCGGCGAAGAGGTCCGGCACGGACTTCGGATACACGTCGCTGACGGGCAGGCCGTCGGTGTCCACCACGACCGAGGTAAGGACGGGGCCGCGCATGCGCTGCTCGAACTCGCGGGCGACGTCCTCCTCCGGGCGGTTGAGGTTGACGAGGGTGGAGGCGCCGCGGCCGAGCTCACCCATCTTGGTGATGAGGTAGCGGTTGGTGCTGGAGCCCACGCCAGCGGAGAAGATGCGCGTCTCCTCGCGCATTTGCTCCTGGAGCGTGCTGAGGACCTGCTCGTCACCGCCGATGAGGCCGTCCGTCATGAAGAGCACCATGCGCAGGCGGGCGGGGTCGTTCGGGGGGACCATGGCCTCCTGGGCGGCGATGCGCACGTCGGTGCCGCCACCGCCCCAGAAGTTGGCGACATAGGGCAGGGCGTTCTGGATGTTTTCCTGCGTGGCGGGGACGGCGGTGGGCGCGAACTTGGTCACCTGCGTGTCGAAGTTGAGGACCTGGAAGGTGTCCTCGGGCATCAGGTGGTTGAGCACTTCCTTCGTGATGGCCTTGGACTTCTCGATGGCGAGGCCGGACTGCGAGCAGGACGTGTCGAGCACCATGTAGAGCTCGCGAGGAACGATCTCCCTCTGGGTGGGGGACAGCTGCGGGTTGAGCATCACCAGGAAGTAGCCGTGGTCCGCGCCGGGCTCGCGGTGCATGAGGACGGCGGGGCGGATGAGCGCGTCGGCGACGACGTACTCGAGGATGAAGTCCTTGTTGGGGATGCGGTCATCGCGGCCCAGGCTCACGGTGGCGCGGGACTGGCCATCGCGCTTCACGTCCACGCGGTGGGTGGTGGAGCGCAGCGAGTGGACCGGGAGGCCCGCGTCCAGACGCACGGTGAGCTGGATGTCATGGCCGCTACGCGTGTCGGTGAGGACCGGGGGCGTGATGCGGCTCGCGTCGGGGACGGTGGTGGTGTCGGGCTCCACGCCTTCGCCCTGGCGCGTGGGCAGCGGAGTGCCGCCGATGAAGCGGGGGGCCACGACCATGGGGAAGCTGAAGCGGTAGGTGCCAGCGTCGTAGGTGAGGCGCTCCACGTAGTGGATGCGAACGCGGATGGTCTCGCCGGGAAGGATGTTGGCGACGGACTGGGTGAAGATGTTCGGCCGCTCCTGGTCGAGCAGCGCGGCCGTCTTGCCCTCGGCCTTGGCGCGCTCGTAGGTGTCGCGAGCCTGCTCACGGGTCTGGATGACGCCCGTGATGACGCGCTCGCCGATGTGCATCTCCATGCCATCCACGGCGGCCAGCTCCGGCAGCGGGAAGACGTAGAGCGCTTCAAGGGGCGAGGTGTAGGGGTTCTCGAACACCTGCGTCACGGTGACGGAAGCGAGGAAGCCACTGACCTCCGCGTCCACCTCCGTGCGCTTGAGGCTGAAGGTGCGCGGCTCGGTGTTCGGGCACGCGGTGTCGTCCGCCTGCTGCGGCTGCGCACGGAAGCGAGCCACCAGGGTGCCCTGGGCGACGCCCGCGGTGGGCGAAGCGGCCGGGGGGCAGGGTTGCGCGGAGGCCGGGACGGCCAGAAGGCAGACGAAGAGCGTGGCGAGCAGGACTCGCATGGTCGGGAACCTTGGTTTCAGGGTGTGCCCGGGGACATTGCAGCCCCCGGGCCAACCCTGGTTCCCCTCTGAAAAGGCTATGAGTGGGGGCCCTGGGAGACAGTCCGGGCGTGGGCCCGTGGCTGGCGAGCCACAGGGTCTGGCGCTACCAGCCGAGGGCTTCGGGAGCCGCTTCGAACAGGCGCTTCAGCTCCGGGACGAGCTGGCGCTGACGCTTCATCTCCCGCCAGACCGTGGCGTGTTGGCGCGTCTTGATGTCGTGCGCTAGGTGCTGGAGATGCTCGGGGGCGTGGCCATGGGCGCGCTCTTGGACGTATCCCTTGAGATGCGCGTAGAAGTCTCGATAGGCGCTATAGCGCGCACGCGGGAGCACTTCTCGGCTGTTGAGGCCGAGAAGCTGGATGGTGTACTTCGCGCGCTGGTACGCCACTGTGCCCGGTGCTGCGGTGGCGGTGAAGAGGAAGGTCTGCCGGATCTCCAGGCTCATGAAGTCCATGGGATCATCCACGCGAGGATCCAGCAGCACGGGCGTGCCAGAGATAGGAGGAACCACGGGCGCATTGCGGCGGCGACCCACGTCCGTTTGGACGCCTGTTCCCTGGGTGAAGACCGCGAAGCGGCTGTTCTTGGGCCCGTTGCAGGGGCCGCAGGCATACAGATAGTTCATCCAGGCGAAGGCCAGTTCTGGATACAGGGCCTTGGGACGGATGTGCTCCACCTCGTCGGCCAGCGAGTCCTCGCAGTATGCGCAGCGTTGGACCCCCACGCACATCTTCGACAGGGTTGTCTTGATGGTGTCGAAGGTCGGATGGCCCTTCTTGTTCAGGCTGCTGAATCGCTCCTTCGCGCGCTCTACGCGCGTCGCGTAGTCGGGAAGCGAATCAATTTCCTGCTGGTAGCCCTTGAGCTGCGTGTTGGCGGGCTCCGGCAGTGGAAGGTTCGGGAGGTGGATCAAGGCTACGGCACCTCCGTGTCGGACGGAAGGGCACTGGATGCAGTGGGGAGCTGCGCGCGCAGTTGCTGTTGTTCCGCCTGCTCCTCGGGGGACAGGCCCTGCGCGAGTTCCTTCTGGTTAAGGATGGCGAGCCGCTCAAGCTTTTCCATCGCTTCAGGCGAACGCAGTGGCACGTCGCCAAAAGCCCCAGTGCTGTAGGCGTCCAGGACGTTGCCGTAAAGGAGACGGTCGAGTGCGACTCCCGTGACCATGCCCGCTGCTTCGTCACTGCCTGGTCTGGGAAGGCGGAACACGCTACCCACGGTAGCGGCTTGGCAGATGAGCGGGCTATGTGTCGTCACAATGAATTGAATTTTTGGAAAATGCTCACGGAACCATCGACCTACTCGGCGCTGCCACATCGGGTGTAGATGTGTATCCACTTCGTCAATAAGTACAACGCCTGGGACGACTATTGTTGTTGGGTCCTCATGTGCAAAAATCGCATCTGCGCCGTATGTTTTTGCAAGTTGGCGAATTAGTTCGAACGTCATGCTTAGGATTGAGCGGTATCCATCGCTCAAATTCTCAACAGGCACTTCACAGTTGTTTCCATCGACGAATCGGACGCCTCTCGATGAGATGGATTCGAGATGGGCCTCGTTGGGAAGAAAATCAGGCTGGTTTATGAAGTCTTTTAGAGGGTCAAGGAAATTACCCTCTTCATCACCTTCAAGTTTTTTGAACTGAAGGAGTTTGAGCCACTCCAAGCACTCGGATAGTGCGACGGATTCGCCAAATACAGAGAGATGACGCGCAAGCTTGGGGTTAGAGTAGAATAGTTTTTCCTGGTCTTTGTCTCCGCCGGTGAAGCGGCGAAAAGGACCATAGGATGCACAAAACCAGCCATATCCATCACCCCAGATGTTTCGATCCGGGTTGAGGCGCTGTAGCGGGATTCGAGAAAGCTGGACTTGATCGGGATTACTAGCGGATCGATCAAGCTGGAGACCTGCAGCCAGGAAAAAGTTCTTGGGCGGCTTCCCCTTCCCGGAAAACCAGTCGTAATCCTTATCCCAATCAAGAACGAGCTTGATGTGGCCGTGGTCTGCTCCCGAGCGAAGCCAGTCGTTCCATTCTTGGCGTAGTGCGACGGCTTCTTGAGGCCCAACTAGTGCTAGGGCAAGTGACCGAAGAAAAGAACTCTTGCCGGCTCCATTGTCCCCGATGACTACATGCCATCCAGGCATGGGTATACCGGGTAGCTCCCACTTGAGCGACTCAATGGACCGGATATTAGAAAGTTCGACCTCTTTCACGTACATGCGCCCTAGCTCGCCCGAAACGGGGGGAGGGGTCAACCGATAGCGGTACCGCTACGAGACCCGCTGAACGCACGAAGGCCCCCGGACCGCACTTCCGGTCCGAGGGCCTCGACTTTCACAGGAACCTCAGCCGCCCTTGAGCTGGAGCGTGGGCACCGCGCCCTCGCCCAGCACCAAGTGGACCTGACCCACCTTCGCGGCCAGGTCCTTGTACGCCTCCAGCTCCTTGAGCCGCACGAGCAGCGGGTTCTCCGCGAGCACCTTCGCCGTCTGTGCCATGGAGCGCGTCGCCGCCGTCTCCTCGCGCCGCAGGATGACGTTGGCCTCCGCCTCCTTCTGCGCCTGGATGACCCGGTTGAGCAGGTCCTTCATCTCCTTCGGCAGCACCACGTCCTTGATGCCGAAGCGCAGCAGCTCCAGACCCACGCCCTCCGCCCCTGACTTCACCTGCGCGTACAGCTCCGTGGACACCGCCTCACGCGCCGCCAGCAACTCGTCCAGCGTGCGCGTGGACACGGCCTCGCGCGCAGCGAGCTGCATCGCCAGGTAGAGGATTTCATCCGGCGCCCGTGCCACCACCGCCAGCCGCCGCGCATCCACCACCCGGTACGCCGCGGACAGGTTGAGCCGCAGCGTCACGCGGTCCTTGGTCATCACCTCCTGACCGGTGACGTGGAGCAGCTTCTCGCGCAGGTCGATGACCGCGAACTGCACTTTGTGCGCGACCGTCCACGCCGCGTGCCGGCCCGGCGGCAGCACCGCGTCCAGCACGCCGTTCACGTACCGCAGCGCCACCGTGCCCTCCGTGGCCGTGGTCTCCACGTAGTCACTGGCCGGAATCAGCGCGCGCACCTCGTCCCGCGGGGGCTCCGTCGCCACCCCGGACACGTCCACGCGCTCCACCCGCACCGTCGGCGTCTCGGGCCGACCGGTTCGACCGGGCAGCCGCTGCGCCGTCCACACCTGGTGCTGTCCCCGCCCCAGCCACCGCACCGGCTGGCCGTGATGGAAGACCACCGCGCGCTCGTCCGCGCCCAGCTCCAGCACCTGGAGGTCCTTCTCCGGCACCAACGCGAGCTTCGCTTCATCCAGCCGGGTGACGGGCGGCTCCAGCGGCACGCGCTCGTAGCGGACGTTCTGGAACGGACGCACCACCCAGTGCCGGCCCGGCCCCAGGTACTGCTCCGCCTTCCCGTTCACCACCACGAACAGCCGCTCGTTCTGCGCCACTTCCACCCGACCGATGCCCATGACACGTCACCTCGACGACAAGAAAAGAGTGCAGCCCGGCTGCTGGAGAAAAGGACCCCGCCGCCCCACGAGCGCTTCGCGCGAACAGACCGTCCGGATCCGCGTTCAGCCTCCCGAACCTCCGCACCGGATGCAGGTCACGGACGGCGACCGGAGCGTTCCGCGAACAGCACGGAAGCCTCTGGACACCCTGGCGACCGGCCAGTGTGCGGCGTGGGGAGGAGGACGCGGTGGACTCGCGTTGGCACCAGCGGAAACGACGGGGTCCGGCGAACGAAGGAGTCGAACCTTCGAATGCGAGATCTTGAGTCTCGTGCTCTACCGTTGAGCGAGTTCGGGTTTTTGCCCAGCCAAGGGCAGCCATGCGCGCCTCACGGTGGCGTGCGACCGGTACGGCCTTCGATAGCGGCAGGAACACCCGGAGGTGATGGCCGTGAGGAACGTCCGAGTCTCATGCACCGGCGCAAAGCGCCCCCGCATGGAACCGGACGCCTCGGGACAACCCCGTGCGCCCCCCTGAAGCTGCCGACGGGCCTCTGGACGCGGGCGTGCGAAAATCCTGACGGCCCATGTCCCAGACCCTGGGGCTCAGGTGTCCAAGCGCTGCGTGCTCCATGCGCCATTTCGGGGACACATGAATCGAGCCGTTTGGGTCGTGATGCTGGGAATGAGCTGTGCGCTGCTCGGGGCCTGTGGGGAGGAAAGCGCTGGGGACGAAGACCCCGGCTGGCGCTTGGGGGCCATGAAGCTGCGGATCTCCATGGGAGAGGATCCCTGCCCCGTGGTGACGGCGACGGTGACCCTGCTGTCGGGTGATGGGCGCCCGACAATGGGGCCCCTATCGCTCAACGTGAGGGATGGCGTCATCGAGGGCGTGACCCTCCCCTACGTCTACGAGTCGAGTGCCTGGTGGGTGCAAGTGCATGCCTACGACAGCAACGGCAACAACGTGTGCAGCGGGGACGACCCGGGCACAGGCGTGCACGAGGGGCGAACGACGTCCGTGTACATCAAGATGCACTGCGCGTTTCCGAATTGCCCCTAGCCGCCGCGCGTCACGTCCCACCAGCCGAACCACATCACACGCTCCTCGGCCATCAGCTCCCAGCCCGGTCCGTGCACGTACTCGCGCACGCGGAGCCCCGCTGCCTCCACCGCGCGCGCCGTCTCCTCCGCGCTCCACAGGTGCAGCGTCACGTCCGTGTCCGCCGTATGCACCCGTCGCGTGGACGCTTCATGCGCCTCCAGTCCGGACCTGCGCTCCAGCACCGTGAACAGCATCCGCGCGCCCGGCTTCAACACCCTGCCCATGTGCCCCAGCACGCGCGGCAGGTCATCACAGAAGTCCAGGCAGCCAATGGCCAGCGCGACATCGAACGTGCCCAGGTCCTCCGGCACCGGATCCAGATAGCTGTGCACGCGCCACGTGCCGGACGGCCTTGAGCGCTTCGCCAACTCGAGCATCTCTGGCGCCAGGTCCAGGCCCACCACGTCCACGGACGCGTCCAACCCGCGAGTGTGCAGGCCCGGGCCACAGCCCACGTCCAGCACGCGCATCCCCGGCTTCACCACGTCCGCGAGGAAGCGCTCCACCCGGTCGCCATACCGGTGCAGCGACGGGTAGAGCACCTCGTAGGCGGAGGCGATCTCCCCGTACACCCGCGCGACGGCGGCCTCTTCACTCCTGCCGCCGTCCCCTTCGTCCGCCATGCCGTGCGCTCCTGATCAACAGCGCGGGCACCGTATCACGGCGTGTTGTTGCTTCCCGGCTTGCGGAACACCGCGAGCGACCGCCCGGCCATCTCGAACTTCCCGGGCTTCATCTCTTCATCGCCGCGCTTGTCGTCCGCCGTGTACAGCTCCAGCCGCCACGCGCCGCCCTCGCCCGGCGGCGGCACCGTGAACGGCACCGTGTCGTGGTGCGCGTTGAGCAGCACCAGCAGCGAGTCGCCGTTCACGCGCTGGCCCCGCTCGTCCGGCGTGGGGATGGCGTCGCCGCCCAGGAGGAACGCCAGCGAGCGCACGAAGGGCTTCTGCCAGTCCTCCGCGCCCATCTCCGTGCCGTCTGGCCGGAACCACGCCAGGTCCTTGTGCTCGGACTCCCACAGGTGCTCGCCCTGGAAGAAGCGGCGGCGCTGCAGCACCGGCTGCCCGTGGCGGAACTGGATGAGCTTGCGCGTGAACTCCAGGAGGTCCTGGCGCGTCTTGTCCAGGTTCCAGTCCACCCACGACAGCTCGTTGTCCTGGCAGTAGGCGTTGTTGTTGCCCTGCTGCGTGCGGCCCATCTCGTCGCCCGCGACAATCATCGGCACGCCCGTGGACAGGAACAGCGACGCCATCAGGTTGCGCTTCTGGCGCTCGCGCAGGGAGATGATGTCCTTGTTGTCCGTCTCTCCCTCCACGCCGCAGTTCCACGCCTGGTTGTCATCCGCGCCGTCGCGGTTGTGCTCGCCGTTGGCCTCGTTGTGCTTGCTGCTGTACGTGACCAGGTCGTGCAGCGTGAAGCCGTCATGCGCGGTGACGAAGTTGATGGACGCCTGTGGACGCCTCCGCGCCGCCGCGAACAGGTCCGCGCTGCCCGTGAGCCGGTAGCCCACCTCCGAGGCCTGGTTCTCGTCGCCCTTCCAGTACTTGCGCAGCGCGTCCCGGTACTTGCCGTTCCACTCGTGCCACGGCGACGGGAAGCCGCCCACCTGGTAGCCGCCGAGCCCCACGTCCCACGGCTCCGCGATGAGCTTCACGCGGGAGAGCACCGGGTCCTGGTTGATGATCTGGAAGATGGGCGCGTTCGGGTCGTAGCCACCCTTGCCCACCCGGCCCAGCACCGTGGCCAGGTCGAAGCGGAACCCGTCCACGTGCATCTCCTCCACCCAGTAGCGCAGCGAGTCCACGATGAAGCGCGCCGTCTGCGGGTTGGAGGCGTTGAGGCTGTTTCCGCACCCCGTGAAGTCCAGGTAGTGCCGCGCCTCCGGCATGGTCCAGTAGTACGACGCGTTGTCGATGCCCTTGAACGACAGCGTGGGCCCCAGGTGGTTGCCCTCGCACGTGTGGTTGTACACGACGTCGAGAATCACCTCGATGCCCGCCGAGTGCAGCGACTTCACCATCGACTTGAACTCCGCCACCGCGCCGCCCGGCGTCTTGCGGCTGGCGTAGCGCTGCTCGGGCGCGAAGTAGTTCAGCGTGCTGTAGCCCCAGTAGTTCGACAGGCCCTTGTCGTTGAGGAACGAGTCGTCCGCGAACCCCTGCACCGGCAACAGCTCCACCGCGGTGACGCCCAGCTTCTGCAGGTGCTCGATGATGGCCGGCGAGCCCAGGCCCGCGTACGTGCCGCGCTGGTGCTCCGGCACGCCCGGGTGGCGCATGGTGAGGCCGCGCACGTGGGCTTCGTAGATGACCGTCTTGCGCCACGGGATGTCCAGGCGCCGGTCATTGCCCCAGTCGAAGAAGTCGCTCACCACCACGCCCTTGGGCATGCCGGCCGCGCTGTCGCGCTCGTCGCGCATCAGGTCCTTCTTCGGATGATCCAGGGGGTAGCCGAACACCGGCTGCTTCCAGTTCACCTCGCCGTGCAGCGCCTTGGCGTAGGGGTCCACGAGCAGCTTGTGCGGGTTGCAGCGGTGCCCCTTCTCCGGCTCGTAGGGGCCGTGCACTCGCAGGCCGTACAGCGTCCCGGGCTCCAGGTCCGGCACGTAGCCGTGCCAGACGAACTCCGTGCTCGTCGGCAGGTCGAAGCGTTCAATCTCCTTCGTCGGGTCCGCCCGGTCGAAGAGGCACACCTCCACGCGGGTGGCCACCTGCGAATAGACCGCGAAGTTGGTTCCCGCGCCGTCGAAGGTCGCGCCACGAGGCCAGGGCTTGCCCGGCCAGATCTCCCGCTTGCCGCTCATGCGTCTCACTCGATTCCGTGGGGAAAACCGCCGCCGGAATGTGGGTGCGACTGCGCGATGCGGCAAGACGTCCGGGTGTGCTGACTGTCCACCGGACAGCGCTCTGGCAAGTGGTCGGTGCTGAAACGACCTGCCCTGTCAGGCGGCGACAGCGTGGTCCAATGAACGCCAGGTGCCCAGGGCCCAGTCCTGCTCGTCTGGATCATCGAAGCTCACGACGCAGAGGGCGCGGCGGCTGCCGGAGCGGCACAGGGCCGTCAGCCGGCACTCGCCGGGACCCACGTGCAGGGACGCGCGGCCGCTGACGCGGGCGCCGTGGTGCTCCAGCTCCAGGGCCTTTCGCTCCGGGCTGGTGGGCGCCAGCTGCTCCTCCGCGGAGTCCTCCAGGGGCACCACGCGCACGGTGCGGCGATGGTCGCGGGCCACCCAGCTGCCGTCCTGCAGTCGCGACTCCGCCAGCGAGCCGGGGATGCGAATTTCCCAGCCCTCCGGGAGCGCCACCTGCACGGAGCCCCGCCGGTAGCCGATGGACGGCCCCACGCCGGGCGACTCCAGGGCGCGGCGGTGGACCTCCTCCGCCACCGTCCCTCCCATGCCCAGGTATCCGAGCACCTCCTGCCACTCGCGCCACGGGTAGGGGAGCGAAGGGTCCTCGCGCCAGGCCTGCTCCAGCAGCCGGGCCACGTCGCGCAGGCGCTGGCGCTCCTCCTCCAGGAGCGGCGGGCGCCAGACGACGTCCGTCCACAGCCGGCACAAGGCGCGCGTGAAGCGCTCGCGGGCGTCCACGCCGGGGTTCCACCAGGGGAACACGTCCGTGCCCTGTCGCGGGTCTTCGTGCACGGTGCGCAGCCAGCGCTCGTCGCGAGGCCCCAGGGGCGTGAGCAGCGCG
Organism: Corallococcus sp. CA041A; assembly: GCF_003612075.1. Classification (NCBI taxonomy): domain Bacteria; kingdom Pseudomonadati; phylum Myxococcota; class Myxococcia; order Myxococcales; family Myxococcaceae; genus Corallococcus; species Corallococcus sp. CA041A. Next base: position 15,593 of record NZ_RAWF01000030.1, on the reverse strand, counting down.
CCCGGGTGCTGGAAGGTGTGGCCGAAGCGCATGGACAGCGCGAAGCCGGAGTTGCCCAGGCTGCGCATGCGCAGCACCTGCCCCACCGAGTGCTGGAGCCAGCCCAGGAAGTGCTTCTCCACCAGGTCCACGTCGCCAGTGTGGAAGTAGCCCGTGGCGTCACCCACGCCCACGTCCTCGTCGGGCGGAGCCCAGGAGATGCCGTTCAGGTCGCCCAACCCCTTGAGCAGGTCCACCAGATAGCGGTGGTAGCCGGGCCCCGCGGCGCTGGTGTCCGCGGACACGACGATGCGCTCCTGGGTCGTCGCGAGCAGTGACACCTCCGCCGCGGCCGGGTGCAGGCGCAGGCGCAGCACGGGCGCGCCCTGGGGGCCCTCCTTGATGCGGGTCCCCTCCAGCACGTCCGCGGCCACCTGCTGGAACCAGGCTTCCACGCGCTGCAGCCAGGACAGGGGCGCCTCCGGGGGGGCGAACAGCGGATCGCTTGCTCCTCGTCGGCCTGCCAGCAACAGCTTCATGCGTTGGACGCTTTCGGTTCGGGTGCGGGTGCGCGCTGCCTGGACCTCTTTGGATAAGCCCCCGGCTGCTCCCTGTCATCCAAGAGAAACGCATTCTGGAGGTCGGGGGGCATGCGGGCGGGGGTGCGCCCGGTGGCGGAAACCCCCGGTCCGCCCCAACCTCAGAGGGGAAAGGAGGCGTTCGTCATGAGCAAGAAAGACGTGTTGCACATTCCCTTGGAGGGGCTGCCTCCCGCGCCGGCGCGCGAAGCCGGGACGGAAGAGGATGAGCAGCAGGAGCGCCGCACGCCGTCCACCTTCGACCCGGGTGGGGGTCCCGGCAATGGGCCGGGTGACAACGGGAGCCCGCGCATCATCGAACCGGTGGGCCAGCCCTACTCGCCAGGCGTCAAGGTGACCTGATCATCTCAGGTCTCGCTGTCTCCATGACCCCGCTGACGCCTTTCGCGCGTCGGCGGGGTCTTGTTGTTCGCGCGTGCAAGGCCGGACGCTGGAAACGGCGAAGCGCCCGCGACCGGTGAAGGTCACGGGCGCTTCCATGTCCACCCCGAGGGGGACTAGCGCGTGGTGCCGTTGTTGGGCGCCATCGTGCCGGTGGAGTCCGGCACCGGCGTGGTCATGTTGCCCTTGGCGCCGGAGTTGTTCGGGTCGAGCGTGGAGTCGTTGGGCAGGCTGCTGTCGTCCGGGATGGCGCTGTCGTCCGGATCCAGGCCGGAGCCGCCCGTGCCCGGCTCGGTCATCTCGCCGTCGTGCACGCCGGGCTCGGCCTCACCGGTGCCCGCGCCGCCAGTGCCCGGGTCCAGGGTGCCGTCGTTCGTGGCGGGCGGCAGCGTGGAGTCATCCGTGTTGCCGGAGCCGCCGGTGTCCATGTCCGACGGAGGCAGCGTCGTGTCCGGCGACGTGCTGCCCGTGTCGTAGCCGGAGCCGCCGCTGCTGGGAGGCGGCGTGGTGGTGGTGCCGGAGCCGGACGTGTCCGTCCCCGTGCCGCTGGAGTCCGTGCCCATGGTGGAGTCGGAGGCCGGCTCGGTGCCGCGCGTCGCGGATTGATCCGACTTACATCCCGTACCGAGCGCGAGCGCACCCGCGAGAACCGCCGCCACCGTCAGCTGGGTCTTCAGGAACTTCTTCATGTGGATTCCCCCGATAGGAGCTCTGACTGCTTGAAAGGTCGTGGCTGCCTGCACGACCGAAAGTGAGCAGGCCTCGGGATGTGTGCAGGGGTGGCTCATTCGCCTGCTTGCTCGGGGAACGGCATGGGCGGCCGCGAGGGGAGGGTTGCGCGGGACGGGGTTGTCCACCGTGCCCCACGCCCGATGGCTCGGAGTGCGAGCCAGGGAGCCCGGCCCACGGGGCTCAAGGACTCGGGGGCTGGAGCACGCTGCCGCCACCGAGCGGCGTCACGGAGTTGCTGGACGTGTTGCTGTCCGGCGTCAGCGGGTTGCCTCCTGGCGACGGCGTGGTGGGCTGTGAGCTGGTGATTTCCGGTGGCGTCAGGCCCGTGGCTGGAGGTAGCACCGCGCCCGTGCTGGACATGGTGCCCGTCGGAGTTCCCGGCGTGACGGTGCTGATGGAGGCGCCCGGCAGCGTGGTGCCGGGGGTCGTCGTCGCGGGCGGCAGCAGCGCGCCCGTGGTGGCGGTGGAGCCCGTGGAACCCGCCACGGTGGTGCTGGTGCCGGGAGCCAGCACCGCGCCGGTCCCTGTCACGGTGGTGGCCGAACCGGGCGCGACCACCGTACCGCCGCCCGTCACGGTGGTGGCATTGCCGGGGCCAGGCGGCACGTACTCCGTTGTGTTGCCGGAGACGGACGGCTGGGTGCCGTACGGCTGCGGAATCACCGCGCCCGTGCTCGTGCCGCTGCCGCCCGCGCCCACGCTGGTGACGTCGCCAAGGGGCTGCGTCACCTGGTTGTCCAACGCGCCTCCCATGGGGGCGGGCGTGCCCGGCGGGGCCCCCGGGTTCGGCTGGCTGGTGGTGATGGCGCTCGCGGAGTTCGGATCCACCTGCGCGTTCGCGGTGCCCAGCGCCAGGGTGCCCGCCGCCACGCTCATCCAGATCCATTGCTGAGACATCGCTTCCGCTCCTTGTGGCTGTGGGGCCGGACGGACGACGCCTCGGCCTAATGGGAGGGCGTGGGCCGGTGAGGACCCTGGCCATCCCTGATGAGGTGCTCACCCCGGCGGCGCGAGGGAACCGCACGGTGGCGCCGCTTGCGCTCGGAGAGCACCAGCAACAGCGCCGGGAAGGTCACCAGCATGATGAGCAGGTTCATCCCGAACCCCACGTTCGCCAGGGCGCCAATCGAGTTGAGTCCCGGGTGGTCCGCCAGCAGCAGCGCGCCGAAGCCCACCGCGCTCGTGAGCAGGCCGCCGCAGATGGCCTTGCCTGTCTCCGAATACACCCGCACGAAGTCGCTGCGCGGTGACGCGAGCCGCGTGATGAGGTGCACGCCCGCGTCCACCGTCGTCCCGATGAGCACCGGGATGACCAGGATGTTGAGGTAGTTGAACTCCATGTCCAGCAGCGGCATGAGCCCCAGCACCGCGAACAGCGACACCACCGTGGGCATCAGGCACAGGAGCGCGGTGCGCAGGCCGCCCAGCGTCAGCCACATGGCCAGCAGCACCGTGAGCGTGGAGCCCAGCAGGATGAACGGCGCCTCGTGCGACACCAGGTTCACGATGTCCGCCTGCACCATCGCTTCACCGGCCACCACCGCGGGCCGGCCATCCGGCAGCACCATCCCGCGGACCTCCTTCGCCATCCGGCGCATGGCCTGGCCGTTGGATTGATCCGCGGACGGATACACCAGCACGAAGCCGGTGCCGTGACCGTCGCGTCCCTCGAACTGCTGGCGCACGCTGGAGGGCAGGTCCGCCTCGGTGAAGGGCTGTGCTCGCACCTGCCTGCGCAGCTCCTCCAACTGCCCGCGCTGCTTCGGGGTGAGCTGGCCTTCGGGCACGTCCTCCACCAGCTTCCCGATGTCCTTCAGGATGGCCTGCTTCTCCGCCTGCCGCTCCGGCACCAGGCTCGCGAGCGCCGCGACGAAGTCCACCGTGGAGTTCGCGCCCTGCTGCCGCTTGCGCGCCTGGAGCTCCCGGACGACCGCGGCCTCCTCCTCGCGGGAGTTCGTGAGCACCACCAGCGGGACCTGCGAATAGCCGATGAGCTGGTTGACGGCACGGTCCAGCACGAACGAGTCCAGGCGCTGGTCCTGCAGGGAGCCGATGTCGTAGTCGAACCGCAGGCGCGGCATCTGCGTGAGCAGGCCCGCCACCACGAGCGCGGACACGACGGTGAGCAGCCCGCGCCGGTGCGTGATGACGCGGCCCAGCGGCGCCTCCGTCATCTCCGTGGAGTTCGCGCGCGGCCTCCAACCCCAGCGCGCTCCCAGCCCCAGCACCGCCGGAAGCACCAGCACGTACGCGAGGATGAGCACCAGCATGCCCACGCCCGCGATGACGCCGAACTCGCGGAACGCCGTGAGCTTGGAGCTGCCCAGCACGAAGAACGTGAGCGCCGCCACCACCGCGGACACCAGCGCCGCGCCACCTGTGTGCGTGAACGACTCGCGCGTGGCCTGCTCGGAGGACCGCCCCTCTCCGCGCAACGCGAGGTAGCGGCCCAACAGGTGGATGCCGTGCTCCACGCCCAGGCCGCCCAGGATGGCGCCCAGGAAGGCCGTGAGCAGGTTGACTCGGCCATACGCCATGCCCACCAGACCGTAGGTCCACGCGAGGCCCGCGCCCACCGGGGCCAACACCATCCCCACCGCGAGCACGCTGCGGAAGTGCAGGAACAGGTAGAGCAGCACCAGCACCGTGGCCACCGTCGAGGACACCGCCACGTCGCGGGTAATCTGTCCCTGCTGATCCATCTTCTTCTGGAACGAGCCGGTGATTTGCGTGTGGAAGCCGGGCCCGTACTTCGACAGGTCCTGTTGCCGCAGAACGCCCTGCACCTCTTCGACGATCTTCGTGGAGAAGGTGAGGTCCGCGGACGACACCTCTGGCTTGGCCAGCACCACCACGCGGCGCGCGGCGGGGTCCAGGTAGTAGTCGCTGGGGTGGCTGGACAGGCGCGTCACCGCGCCGCCGGCGTACTTCTCCTCCAGGTCGGAGAAGTCCAGCGATGGGGCGGGGTCGTCAGCCAGCGGCACGTAGAGTGGATTGGCCTGCTCCTTCTCCCAGGTGAGGCGCGTGTCGATGCGGCGCTCCACCTCCTTCAGGTCCTCGGGCGACAGGAAGTAGAGCGCGTGGCTGCGGAAGAAGCTGCTGGGGCGGGTGATCTCCACATAGCGGATGCCCGGCAGCGCCTCCAGCTTCGGCGCCACGTCCTCCGCGAACTGCTGGAGCTGCGCCGGGTCCCCATCCTCGCCCACCACCACCACCCACCCCTGGGCGCCGAAGCGCTGCTCCAGGGTGTGGATGGCCTCCACGCTTTCGAAGGACTGGGGCAGCAGGTCCACCAGGTTCGCGTTGAGCGTCAGGTGGCGCGCGGACAGCAGGCCCACGACGGACAGCACGAGCGCGCAGACAAGCGCCGTGAAGGGGCGGCGGTGGTTGTGCGCGGCCAGCGCACCCATCGTGCGCTCCACCCGGTGCATCCACGTGCTTTCCGCTGCTGAAGACGGGTTCGAGGCCATCGACCATGCCTCCATGCGGCGCCTGCCTCCTGGCAGGGCCCGTATCGAGGCAAAAGCTGGCCATGTCACAGACCGTCAGCACGACGGCGCGAGGGGCTGCTCCGCCCGTCCGCCGACACCGGAACGGGTGGGGCAAAATGCCTCAACTTTCAGAGGAGAAGCCGATCCCCTGGCATGACGCGCGCCGGGGCGGCATACATGGCGCGGCCCAGGCCCGGCTGTCTTTGTTCCCCGGGCCAGGCATGCGGCCAGTGGAGGCCCCGGGTCGATGCCTGGACGCACGGTGGCTCGGGGCATATACGCGAGAGCAGCCCGGTTCGTTCGGGCTCAAGGTTGTCCCCGGGCCGTCACGGCGCGGGCTTTCAGCAGGAAATCACATCCATGAGTGACACGCGGTGGTCCGGACGGTTCGAGGCGGCGATGGGCTCCCTGGCGGCCCGCAGCCACCAGAGGCCCTGGGTGGCGTTGTTCGTGACGCTGGTCCTCACGGGTCTGGGCACCTTCTTCGCACGCGACCTGCGCCTCAACGCGGACCTGGCGAACCTGCTGCCCAAGTCGTTCCAGTCCGTGCAGGACCTGGAGAAGCTGCGCACGCGCTTCGGCGGCATGGGCAACGTGGTGGTGGCCGGCATCGGCGCGGAGCCTGAACAGCTCAAGCAGTTCGTGGACGACATGGCGCCGAAGCTGGCGACGCTGTCGGAGATCCGCTTCGTCAACGCGCAGCGGCCCAGCCAGTTCTTCGACGAGCACGGCCTCTACTACGTGGACCTGCCGGACCTGAAGACCATCGAGGAGCGCATCGACGCGCGCTTCGCGTGGGAGAAGGAGCAGGCCAACCCGCTCTTCGTGCGGCTGGAGGAAGAGGCGCCTCCGTCGCTGGACTTCAGCGACATCCAGAAGAAGTACACCGGCGGCGCGAACATGCGGCTCGCGGGGCAGGGCGGCCTGTACTACCTGGATCCGCAGGAGCGCATGGTGGTGATGCTCCTCAAGGCCAAGGGCTCCTCCGCGGACCTGGGCTACTCCAAGACGGTCATCACCCAGGTGGAGGACTACCTGGCGAAGCAGGACCTGTCGAAGTACGGCCCCGGCTTCCGCACGGAGATCACCGGCACGTTCAAGAAGAAGATCGACCAGCAGGCGGTCATCACCGGCGACCTGGCGCGCGCGTCCACGCTGGCCCTGGTGCTGCTGCTGGCCTACCTCATCTTCCACTTCCGCAGCGGGCTGTCCGTGGGCCTCACCATGGTGCCGGTCATCGCGGGCCTGACGTGGACCTACGGCTTCGTGGGCATCGCGTACGGGCAGGTGAATCTGCTCACGGGCTTCCTCGCGGCGGTGCTGGGCGGCCTGGGCGTGGAGCACGGCATCCACCTGTTGGGGCGGTGGGGCACGCTGCGCTCGGAGGGCATGACGTCGGAAGAGGCGGTGCGGGAGACGTTCCGGCACACGGGCTTCTCCGCGCTCATCTCCGCGCTGGTGGCGGCGCTCACGTTCCTGAGCCTGTCGTGGTCGGAGTTCAGGGCGTTCCACGAGTTCGGCGTCATCGCGGCGGTGGGCATGATGGTGAGCGTGGCGTCGTACCTGCTCATCCTGCCGGCGCTGCTGGGGCTGGTGTCGCGCTGGGGCTGGGTGCCTCGCGAGCACCAGTCGCAGTCCGGGCCCATGGCGATGCTCGCGCGCTTCCTGCCGCGCCGTTACCGCGCGGTGGTGGTCGTGATTGGCGTGGCGCTGGTGGGGCTCATCAGCCAGGCGTACCGGGTGAGCTTCAACTACGACTCCACGAAGCTGGATGACGTGTCGCTGCCCAGCGTGCGGCTGGACAAGCGCATCGACCACATCCTGGGTTACTCCGCGACGCCGGTGGTGGTGCTGACGGACACGGAGGGGATGGAGCGCGAGGTGGTGAAGCAGCTCCAGGCTCGCAAGGAGAAGTTCGGCAAGGACTCCACCATCGACTTCGTGGGCGCGCTGGAGGACCTGGTGCCGCAGCATCAGGAGGAGAAGCACGCGCTGCTCCAGGCCATCCACAAGAAGCTCCAGCGCATCGACCCGGAGCGCGTGGAGAAGGCCCAGCGCGACGACCTGCTGCGCGCGGTGAAGATGACGTCCGCGAAGCCCTTCGTGCGCGAGGACCTGCCGGTGGGCCTGCGCCGCCAGTTCGAGCCCGCTGCCGGCCAGAAGGGCGGCGTGGTGTTGGTCTACGCGAACGTGAGCCTGTCGGACGGCGTGGGCACGCGGCGCTTCACCAAGGAGGTGCGCAACCTCCAGATGCCAGACGGCAGCCAGGTGTCCGCGGCGGGCGAGGCGCTCATCCTGGCGGACATCCTGGACATGGTGGCCTCCGAGGGGCCGCGCATCCTGGTGGCCGCGGTGGTCAGCGTCTTCCTGGCCATGTGGCTGACGCTGGGCTCCTTGCGCAACGCGGTCATCTGCATGCTGCCCACGCTGCTGTCCATCGCGGCGCTGGTGGGCCTGATGGCCATCATGGGCCTGCAGTTCAACTACCTGAACATCGTGGTCATCCCGGTGCTCATCGGCACGACGGTGGACGCGGGCGTGCACCTGATTGAGCGCCTGGGCGAGCCGGGCGCGGACTTCACCACGGTGTACGCGGAGACGGGCCGGGCCATCACGGGCGGCCTGCTGACGAGCGCCATCGGCTTCCTGGCGCTGGTGTTCGCCAAGCACCCGGGCCTCAACTCCATTGGTGACCTGGCCAACCTGGGCTTCGCGGTGAACATGGTCATCGTGCTGGTGGGCTTCCCGGCGCTCCTGCTGCTGGTGGACCGCTGGCGCAACAAGCACAGCAGCGCCACGTCGACCCCGGCGTCCGGCGACGACGGAACCGAGCGCCCCGCGGAGAGCTGATCCGCGCGAAGCCAATCCATGCAGGCAAGGAGGCCCCGGCATTGCCGCCGGGGCCTTTTTCATTGCGTCCGGAGGGGCCGGGGCCGTTCCGCCAGGCGACACTGCGGAGGGACGAACGGGCACGGGCGCCTGGGAGTCTCCGACCCAAACTTCGTCTTGTATGGGGCGCTCATACTTCAGGTATCAATCCGGCCGGATGTTCGAGAACGCCTTCATGGAGGCGGCCTCGAAGCTGCACCCCGCGGTGCCGGTCCTCCTCTACATCCCGCTCACGCTGGGCCTGCTCGGGTGGGGCCTGTCAGGGGGACGGACGTCCGTGGGGCGGGTCCTGCTGTTCATCCCGCTGGGCCTGCTGACATGGATCCTCATGGAGTACTGCATCCACCGGTTCTTCTTCCACTGGGAGGGCAAAGGCCGGCTCACCCAGCGGGTGCATGAGATTGCCCATGGCTACCACCACAAGTACCCGGACGACTCACAGCGCCTGGTGATGCCGCTCATCGTCACCATCCCGCTGTCCTCGCTCATCGGCGGGCTGCTGTGGATGGTGGGGCGCCCGGCGCAGATGCTCCCGTACTTCGTGGGCATCGTCTGGGGCTACGTGACCTACGACACCCTCCACTGGGCCACGCACCACCGCACGCCGAAAACGGCCTGGGGGAAGGCGCTGCGCGCGCACCACATGGCGCACCACTTCGCGACGCCGGACCGCAACTTCGGCATCAGCAACCGGTGGATGGACATGCTGATGGGGAGCGGCGGACGGCAGGCCCCGCTGCCTAGGCCGCCTTCTCCGGAACGCCCGTCCAAGCCGCCACGAAGTCCGCCAGACCGCGCAACTGCCGGTCGTTGAGCGTCGCCTGCCAGCGCGCGTGGCGCACCGCCCGGTACGCCTCCGGCGCGTCCCAGCCGCGCGCCACCATCACCGCCAGGCCCATCAGCGGCCCGCGCCCCACGCCGTGCTCGCAGTGCGCGTACAGCACTCCGCCCGCGTCCAGCCGGGGCAGCGCCCAGCGCACCCCTTGCGACAGCTGCTCCACGGATGGCGGGTAGCGGTCCGTCACCGGCAGGCTGAGCAGCTCGATGCCCAGCGCCGCCAGCGCCTCGCGGTCGTCACAGCGCTCCGCGCGCAGGTCGATGACGCAGGTGATGCCCCGGGCCTTCAGCTCGCCGTAGCGCGCGCGGGACACGCCGCCGCCCACGTGCAGCCACGGGTTCACCTGGGACACGTTGAGGGCGCGCTTGCCGGGCAGCTTGGTGGTCCACTCCACCCCGCGCGCCACCACCCGCAGCACCTGCTTGCGCACGAACCCCCGGACCCCGGGGACGTGATGCACCGACCGCAGCAACGACTCGCTCACGCTTGAAGACCCCTGCCGGCTACTCGCCTTCCACCGACACTTCCATCAACCCTTCCACCGGCGCCTTGCCCGGGCGCTCCATCACGCCCCGCAGCAGGTACGTCACCGGCGAGCCCACCACGGGCCGCACCAGCCCACTCAGCACTCCCAGCGACTCCACCGGTGCACTGCGCTGAAGCAGGGAGGTGCCGCGCAAAGTCAGCGCCGGCTTGCCGTCGCGGTCGGTGAGCTCCGCCCGCCACGTGCTCTTCTCCTTCGTGCCCGTCTGCGTGACCGTGAAGGACTCCAGGAGCCGCGCGGCCCCCTTGCCCTCCCAGACGTAGACAGGCGCGTAGTCGCCCTCCTGCCCCTCGCGCGCCAGCACCACCATGTGCTGCGGACCCTTCATCGCGCGGAAGCGCACCCAGCGCTTCGCCAGCTTCGCCGGCGCCACCGTGCTGCGCGAGTGGTCCACGTACCCGCCGCCCGCCAGCGTCACCGCCGCGGACTTGGGCACCTGGAGCGTCAGCTTCACGGGGCTCGCGCCCAGCAGCACCTCGTGGCGGTAGCGGTCCTTGCCGTTCTCCACCACGGAGCCCTCCGGCGACCACGGCTCGGGCTTCTTCGCGTACTCCAGCGTCACCCGCCCGTTGTCCAACGCCGCGTCCACCGTCAGGCCCGCGTCCGTCGCCTGGGCCGTGCACGTGCCCAACTTGAGCGTGTCCGTGTCGGGCGTGTAGCCCCACTCCTTCGCCCCCATGCGCGTCTGCGGCGACCAGGCAGGCTTGCCCGGCCGCAGCACGGTGGCGCGGCAGATGCCCGTGCGCGACCCCGGGCCAATGTTCGTCACCGACAGGTTCACTGTCACATAGGTGCCGTCGTCCGCATCCGCCACGAAGGTGAAGCTCTCTCCGTACCGGTCGCTGGAGTCGAAGGACAACCCCAGCACGCCGCCCGCCGCCGCCACCCCCGGAAGCGAAAGCAGGGCCCCCACCAGCAGGGCCCTCAAGCCGCGGGCGCGCGTGTCACGCCGCATGGGGCCGCTGCTCCAGGAGCTCGTCCGAGTTGTCGTTGAAGACGTAGTCGCGCTGCAGCGGCAGGTTCCACGCGAAGTACACGACGCCGCGCACCAGCCACCAACCCAGCGTGTACGCCAGCTGCGGGTGCAGCGTGAGCAGCGCCACGCCGCCCGCGTTGAGCAGCGCGCTGGTCGCGCTCACCAGCGTGTAGCGCGCCAGCTGCGGCGCCACCGCACCCTGGCTGCGGAAGGTGATGACCCGGTTGATGGAGTAGTTCACCACTCCGCCCAGCACGCAGCCGGCCACCGTGGCCCACACCGGGGAGATGCCTCCCCACTCCACCATGCCCAGCACCGCCACGAAGTCCACCGCCGTGGCGATGGCGCCCGCCGCCGCGTTGAAGCCGAACAGCGCCACGCCCGAGCGCTGCTTCACCGGCTTCTTGGGCGTCAGGGCCCGCACCAGCGTGCGGAAGCGCGCCAGCGCCGTGACGTTGCTCAGGACTGCCACGAACACCAGGCCCGCCACCGCCAGCCAGTGCATGGGGTGCTTCTCCGTCGGCCAGAACAGCGCCTCCAGGATGGGCGACAGCGCCGTTCCCACGCCCAGGAACAGCACCCGCTCCAGCCGCTGCATCGCGCCGTCGCGCACGCTCACGCCCAGGCCTTCACCCTTGGCGCGCACGTACGGCACCAGCGAGGAGCCCATCAGCGCACCCAGCGCGGGCAGCAGCACCCAGGTGTCCCGGTAGTACCAGGCCAGGCCCATCAGGATGGCGGAGTCCACGTACCGGTCCAGCACGGAGTCCAGCGCCGCGCCCGCGGGGTTGGCCTCCTTGCGGGTGCGCGCCACGCGGCCGTCCATCACGTCCAGCACGCCCGCCAGCAGGAACAGCCAGCCGCCCAGCGCGAACCGGCCCGCCGCCACCGCCACGCCGGACGACACGCCCAGCAGGCCCGACAGCATGGACAGCGCGTTGGCCGGAAGGCCCGAGCGCAGCAGCACCCGCCACAGCGGCTGGATGACCCAGAAGAAGTAGTGGCGCAGGAAGAAGCCCACCAGCACCGACTTGCCGCGCGTCAGTGTCTCCTCGTCTCGCGGGATGCCCTTGATGGCACAGCGGATACAGAAGAGCACCAGGCCCACGAGGAAGTACGCGACCGCGAACAGCGCGGGCGCCAGCGCGGTCCAGATGCGCGCCGAAGGGGACAGGTCGCCACTCAGCAAGGCCAGCATGTTGTCATGCACGGGTGTTCCCTCCAGACGGCAGGGTCAAGGGCGCCACTCCTGGCGCTTCCATGGCCCGTCTTGCGAAGACAGCCCTCACGACGACGAAGGCCACGACCGCCGCGATGCTTCCCGCGAGCACGTCGAGGACATAGTGGTGCGTGAGATACACGGCGGAAAAAGCGACGAGCAGCGCGAACAGGATGGTGCCCACCCGCCACGCGGGGCCCTTGTGCCAGAGGACGAGCACCATCATCAGCGGGTAGGCCGCGTGCAGCGACGGCATGGCCCCGAAGACGTTGGGGTTCTTGGCGTAGAAGTTCGCGAAGTAGTGGATGCCGAAGAAGGCATCGAAGCGCGCGGTGCCCGCCGGACTGGGCGGCGCCGACAGGTCCGCGAGTCCCGGCCCGTACTTCAGCACGTACCAGGGGGGAGCCGCGGGGTAGATCACGTAGGTGACCACGCCAATGGCGTTCACCACGAAGAAGGCCCAGCACAGCTGTTCGAAGCGCACGTCCTTCTTGAAGAAGAACAACAGCGCCACGAGGAAGACCTCGTAGAGGTAGGCCGCGTAGGCCCAGCCGCACAGCAGGTCCAACGGTGTGTTGGGGTGACGCGACCACCACTCGGGCCAGTGCGTTCCGCCCGGGGCGGGGAACAGCAGCTTCTCCAGGTTCCACAGGTCGCCGGTGTGGATGGTGCCGCGCACCCCCAGCCACAGCGCTTGGCTGTCCAGGATCATACCGGTGAGCCACAGCGGGAACGCGCCGCGGAGGAACCGCCGCGGGCCGGCGCCGGCCCAGGCCAGCACCACCAGCAGCAGGTCCGCCGCGACGTGCTCCCACCGGACGCGGCCGGTGGAGACCACCAACGTGAAGTGGCCCGCCGCCATGACGGTGACGAGCCACTTGAACGCGGAGTCGTTCTTAGCGGGCGAGCGGGAGGTCATCCCCGTAGTAGTCCAGCCCCAGGTGGGTGATGGGCTCTTCGCCCGCGACGACGCGCAGCGTGTTCTTCAGCTTGGTCAGCTGGATGAACAGGTCGTGCTCCACCGGCAGACCCGGGTGGGCCATGGGGCTCTTGAAGTAGAAGGACATCCACTCCTGGATGCCCCGCCACTCCATCCGCTTCGCCAGGTCCAGGAACAGCGCGATGTCCAGCACCAGCGGCGCCGCCAGGATGGAGTCGCGGCAGAGGAAGTTGACCTTGATCTGCATCGGGTAGCCCAGCCACCCGGTGATGTCGATGTTGTCCCAACCCTCCTTCGCGTCGCCGCGGGGCGGGTAGTAGTGGATCGACACCTTGTGCGAGTACTTGTTGTACAGCTCCGGGTACAGGTCCGGCTGCAGGATGGTGTCGAGCACGCTCGACTTGGTCACTTCCTTGGCCTTGAAGGCCTGGGGATCATCCAGCACCTCGCCGTCACGGTTGCCCAGGATGTTGGTGGAGAACCACCCCTCCAGGCCCAGCATGCGCGCCTTGAGCGCGGGCGCGATGACCGTCTTCATCATCGTCTGGCCGCTCTTGAGGTCACGGCCCGCGACGGGCACGCCCTCCAGCTTGGCCATCTCCTGCAGCGCCGGCGTGTCCACGGAGGCGTTCGGCGTCCCGTTGGCGAACGGCACGCCTTCCTTGATGGCCGCGTAGGTGTAGAGCGCCGTGGGGTTGATGTCCGGGCTGTTGGCGTCCAGCGCCTTCTCGAAGTTGGCCAGCGTCTGGAAGGCCTCCGGCAGCGGGCGGAAGGTCTCCACGCTGCTGCACACCACCATCACGGCGCGCTTGGCGTTGAGCTCCTTCTTGAAGTCCCGGATGTCCTGGCGGATGGCCTCGATGCTCTCGCGGTGCGTCTTCGTGGCCTTGATGTGGTTGGCCGCGATACGGCGCACGAACTCCGGATCATGCACGCCCGGCTTCGGCTTGATGCCCTGGAGGAAGGGCTTCACCTGCTCCAGGTGCTTGTCGGTCAGCACGCCCGAGCGCACGGCCACCTGGTAGGCGTCCTCGCTGATGATGTCCCACGCGCCGAAGACGACGTCGTCCAGCGTGGCCAGCGGCACCAGCTCGTTGAGCTTCACGGTGCGGCCGTCGGTGCGCTTGCCCAGGCGGGCCGTGCCCATCTGCGTGAGCGAGCCAATGGGGGCGCCCTTGCCCTGCCGCGCCAGCTCCACACCCGCCATCAGCGTGGTGGAAACCGCGCCCAGGCCCGGGATGAGCACCGCCAGCTTGCCCTCGGGCTTCGCGACCTTCTTCTTATTCTCCATCGTCCTGATTCCTTCGAATGGCGGGAAATCGCTCCGCCCAATGAGCGTCTCCGAGTCCGTTCCATCCGGCGCCGGCAAAAATGCCGGACGGAAGGTGGAAAATCTCGAAAGCGGATGGTTGATACTCTAAACCGTCTGTCACTTCAACGTGATGTGCGGACGGTTTGCGGCTCGTACCACGGCGGCGCTCGGCTGCATGACTCGGGCCGGGGCCTCGCTACAAGCCAGGACGAACGGCGCTGTCAGAGAAACAGCAACCATGGGGCAAAAGTCTCACCCACCACGGCGAGCTCCCTGGGGGCGCTCGCCGGGTGGGTCCAGGTGCGTCAGGTCTGAGGCTGTCCTGCTTTCACACACCCCCTGACACACGTGTCAGGATTTGAGAGCGTGGGAACCACCGGCCTTCCGGCGGCCCCGTTCGGGTTCCCGTCAGTTGTGGCGGGGGGCGCCCCGGTCGAGCTTCTGGTTGTCGCCCGGGTGGTACTTATCGCCGGTGAGGACGGCTTTCACGAACCCGACCAGCTGGACCATCTTGCTGTTGGGCGTGTCCCAGTACTCGGCCTTCTCGACGGAGACGCGCAGCAGGGCCAGGTTCGGATCATCCAGACCCTGGGGGAACCAGGCCTTGAGGGCGGGGTTCCACAGCTCCTTGGCCTTGGCCTTGTCGTGGATCAGCGCGCAGCGGCCGCTGACGGACACGTACCGGTCCCGGGTGGGGTCTGAGTAGGCGAGGCTGACGTGGTGGTCCTTCTGCACCTCGTCCACCTTGTGGGTGTGGTCGTTGGTGAAGAACCACAGCTCCCCGTCGAAGTCCTTGTCGTAGGTCCACATCGGCCGGCTGCGCAGGCTGCCGTCGGCGTCCACGGTCGTCATCATCGCGACCTTGATGCCGTGGATGAGCTTGCCCAGGTGCTCCACCACGTCCTGCGGACTCTTCGTCGTCGTCATGTGCTCGCCTCCCTTGGCGGTTGAAGGTAGGCAGCGGCCGGGCAGCGAACATCGTCCGCACCGCCGGGTCGGCACCCCGGCAGCCGGGCGTGTGATAGGGGGCGTGCCGGGCCCACTCGCTTGTTTCGTCTTTCGGAACGAGGCGCGACGGCCGGGAGCGACACGGATGCTGAAGACCGCGTGGAACGAGTGGAGCCTGAAGGCGCTGCAGCTGGAGACGGCCCTGCTGGCGCTGGAGGAGATTGAGCTGCCGGACGCGATGCACGCGCTCCAGGACGCCGCCCAGCAGAAGCTGCTGGAGCTGGCGCGGGCGTGGCAGAAGACGCAGCCCGCGAAGGAGCCGCGCGAGTGGGCGCGCGAGGAGAAGGCGGGCGGCACGCCTCGCGACGAGGAGCTGGCGGACCTGGTGAAGGGCTTCCGCGAGGACGGCAAGACGTGGACGCTCTACCGCCTCACCAGCGACAAGAAGGAAGTGGTGGAGACGGTGGTGTCCGAAGGGCGCGCGTGCATGGCGGCGGGTGGCGAGTACTACCTGGGCCAGTGGGACGCGGAGGACGGCGTGCTGGAGGTGGGGCGCGACGACGAGGCCGGCGAGCCCGGCACCGGGCTGGTGCTGGAGCCGGGCGGCGAGCTGCGCTACTCGCCGTCTCCCGACCTGTAGTCCGCGCGGATCAAGACTCGAAGAGCTTCACCATCCGCGCGCGCAGCTTCTCATCAGGGAGCCGTCCGAAGCCCGCCTTCACATTGTCCTCCAGGTGGGCGGGGT
>NZ_RAWF01000309.1:0-11260 GCF_003612075.1 Corallococcus sp. CA041A | reverse complement strand
CCTCCACCCCCACCAGCGTCTCCCCCTCGGTGTAGTCGACGATGAGGCCCACCGGCACGGCCCGCATGAAGCGCGACGCGTAGCGCTGCGCCATGAGGTGCAACGTGGACGTCTGCTGGTGCAGGAAGCCCACGCGCGCCATGAGCAGCTCCAGGAGGTGGCTCCACAGCCGCTCGTGCTCGGAGCGGTCCATGGCGGTGCGCCGGCCAGGCAGGGCCATGGAGAGCCCCGAATCCAGGGAGTCCCGCCCCGGCTTGCACCACAGCCCCGTGTGCCAGAGGAGCGTGCCCTGGGCGTCGAACTCCCCCAGGCTGAGCAGCGCGCCGGCCCTCCAGAGCCGCGAGGCCCCTCCAGGCTCATGGAGGAAGCGGTAGGAGTAGCTCCCGGCGTAGCGCGCGTGGAGCAGCTCGCGCAGCGCGGGCTCATCGGGCTCCACCAGCCAGCGGGTGTGCTCGCTGGGCTGGGCGGCGCGAAGGCCGTCAAAAGGGGGGGCTGCGCGTTCCCGGCACATGGAGCGATAGCAGTGCACCAACAGGGCCAGCCGGGAAGCCCCCCTCCTTCCGAGGGGTTGGGCCCGGCCGCCGCCCCGCGCCCCCGCCGGGTGTGCAGCCCGCTACACGGGGTGGAGCGCTCGGCTGCACAGGCGGCAAGCCCCTGCCCGGCCGTGCATCCCCGGCGCGAATTCGAAGCCCGCGCCATAGGCATCACCCACCGCCAATTCGAGCAGCATGGGACGGCGCTCGACGCCAGGTTCGCCCTGCTTCTGACATCCCATTCAGCGCGCTCTCGAAACCCGCGGCTGGCAGGGCGGGTCCTTGCGTGAGACGGAGCCCGGATGCACGAGGCGTCCGCCCCGATACGTGCAGCGCTCCCCGAGACTGCCGACGTCGCCCTGCACCTCTTCGGCGCTCAGCACAGGCAGGGCCCGTGGCTCCCAGTTCTTCTCGGCGTCATGAACTGAGACATCGCGCCTGAAGCCCGACACCGGCTGCGACACCCGCCTGCTGGCGCCCTCGGACATGGACACGCTCATGTCCTTCCTGGCCACCTCCTACCAGCCTCCTGAACCCCAGCGCGCGGAACGGCTTCGCCAAGAACTGGAGCAGCAACTCGCCAAGCGCCACGCGAAGGAGACGCGATGAACCGCGCACTCCGCCGCGCCGTCGTCTCCACGCGCCCCACCGCCGCCTTCCAGGTCTGGCCCGGAAGTCGGCACCTTGAAGTCAGGGCGGGAATCATCGACATTGGCGGGCCTGCGTGCTCCCGGGCCTGCCCGGGGCCTGCGCACCCACCTTCGCGAGACCTCCATGCTCGACCGCCCGATGTACCTGAAGCCCGATGTCGCCATCGAGCCGCTGTTCAACCAGTGGTACGTCTGGTGGTACCTCATCTCGCCCGCCACGGCGCCGCTGTTCGTCTCCCGCCTGCACCTGAAGCTGATGCAGTCGTTCGTCGCGAACCCGGACGTGCACGTGGCCGCGCTGCAGAACCCGGCGCTGATGGGCGGCCCCTTCATCAACCACCCCGTGTCGCGCGTGAACGAGGTGAAGGCCCTGCTCGACCGCACCACCCGCGAGCAGGCGGACATGCTGGCCTACACCAAGGCCGTGTCGGACCTGGAGCAGCTCTTGGCCAGCTCCAAGGGCGAGTCCCTGGAGCCGCTCTACGCCAAGGTGCCGGACATGCTCCGCGGCTTCGTGGAGCTGCACTACGACCTGGCCCACCGCGCCAACGCCCGCATCATGGAGCCCCTGCTCTACCGCAGCAGCCTCTACAAGGAATCCGCGCAGAGCATCTCGCTGATGCGCGTGGCCGGTGACGCGCGCAAGTACGTCTTCAGCACCCCGCGCCTGGAGGGCGATTCGCCCCTGTGGCTCCAGGTGCCCTACAAGCACGAGGGCATCGACGCCCTCTTCCGCATGCGCCACACGCCGGGCAGCCCCGGGCAGGTGGCGGAGATGCTGGGCGTGCCGTCCACCGCCTCGGAGGCCTTCGCGGACCTCTTCACGGAGACCGCCCCTCGCAAGCCCGAGCCGTACACCGGCTCCGGCGTGCGTGTGCGCTACTTCGGCCACGCGTGCGTGCTGATGGAGACGCGTGAGGTGTCCGTCCTCACCGACCCCGTCATCAGCTACGAGTTCCCCACGGACCAGCGGCGCTTCACCCACGCGGACCTGCCGGAGAAAATCGACTACGTCCTCATCACCCACGGCCACGCGGACCACCTGATGATGGAGACGCTGCTGCAGCTGCGTCACCGCATCGGGACCATCGTGGTGCCGCGCTCGAACGCGTACTCGCTGGCGGACCCCTCGCTGCGCCTGGTGCTGGAGCAGACGGGCTTCAAGAACGTCATCGAGATCGACGACCTGCAGGAGATCCAGATCCCCGGCGGGTCGCTGATGGGCATCCCCTTCATCGGCGAGCACAGCGACCTGGCGGTGCAGGCGAAGACGGCGCACCTGGTGCGGCTGGCCGGCCGCTCCATGCTGATGGCCGCGGACTCCAACGCGCTGGAGCCGCGCATGTACCAGCACCTGTCGAAGCTGGTGGGCCCGCTGGACGCGCTCTACCTGGGCATGGAGTGCGAAGGCGGCCCGATGAGCTGGATGTACGGCCCGC
Source organism: Corallococcus sp. CA041A (assembly GCF_003612075.1). NCBI lineage: Bacteria > Pseudomonadati > Myxococcota > Myxococcia > Myxococcales > Myxococcaceae > Corallococcus > Corallococcus sp. CA041A. Next base: position 8,638 of record NZ_RAWF01000309.1, on the reverse strand, counting down.
TGCTCAGCCAGCCCCTGCCTCGCAAGATGGATCAGTCGCGGCGGCTCAACGGCTCCGACAGCGCCCGCGCCACGGAGATCCTCAATCACCTCAATCCGAAAGAGGTCTTCATCTACGCCATGGGCCAGGAGCCCTGGCTGCGCCACGTGATGGTGCTCCAGTACGACGAGACCGCGCCCCAGATGATCGAATCCAACAAGTTCATCGAGGTCTGCAAGGGCCGCAACATCCCCGCCGCCCGGCCCTTCCTGAGCATGGAGCAGATCCTGGAGTAATCCGGGACGCGACACGGCCCGGCGGATGACGCCGGGCCTTCAGCGCGCGTGCGAACCGGCGCGTCGGGACCACAAGAACAGCAGCACCGCGCCCAGGCCCGCCACCGCCGAGGCCAGCGTGAAGCCAAGTGCGGCGCCCGTGTTCACCTCCAGCACGCTGCGCCCTGGGATCCTTGGGTCGTAGTGCACGGGCACCGTGGCGCCCACCGGGTAGCGCGCCAGATACTGCGTCAGCTCCGGGCTCGGCTGGGGGTTCCAGAGCCGGTACTCCCTCGGAGGCGAATTGGACAGGTCCTCGCCGACATACGAGCGGCCCTTGATCTCATAGGCGTAGCGCGGCTTCACGCTCCAGTAGTCTCTGGATTTCCCGACCCCGAGTTCCACCGAGATCGCGAGCATGCGCCCCGGCACCGTCGGCCGGGCCAGCAGTGCCTGCTCCGTGCCGTGAAGGCTCCAGGCAAAGTACCCAAACATCAGGCTGAAAGCTGTTCCGCTCATCACGAGTGCTTTCAGGTTGGCGCGCAGCCCCATGACCAGGAGTCCTCGCGGTGTAGGCCGTCAGTGCTTGCGACGCTGGAGCCTGCGCAAGCCCGCGAGCAGCGCTTCGCCGTCCGGCGTGCCCAGGCCCGTGCACGCGTTCCACAACGTCGCGTCGCTGGCGAAGTACGCGCCGTTGCCGCCGTGGGTGATGCGCCGGATGACAGGCTGTCCCTCGGTGACGAGCGCGTACAGCCGGGGGTGGAGGAAGCCCACGCGCTCCCCCAGCGCCTCGTTGAGGCGGACGATGAGCGCGGCCCACATGGGCGCCGCGGCGCTCGTGCCCGCGGCCACGCCCTGCTGGCCCTTGAAGACGATTTGATAGCCCGTGTGAAGGTCCGCGTTCGCCGCGACGTCCGGCACGCCGCGGCCGGTGCTGCGGGAGACCTCGAACACGCCGTTCTTCCACGACGACTTCACCAGGTGCGGCACGCCCATGCCGTGCTGATACAGCGGCAGCGCGTTCATCGTGCTGACGCCGCCGCTGCTCGCGCCCGCGGCCGTGGAGCTGGGGCCCATGGACATCGCCTCGCCCAGGCGGTTCCACACGCGCTCGTGGTGGAGGACATCCCCCACCGCCTCCAGCGTGGTGCCGCCGCAGCCCAGCACCAGCGCGCTCGCCGCGGGGTAGCTCGTCGCCGCCAGGGTGATGGCGCCCGTGGGTGAGCGGGCATTCACCGGCACCTGCGAGCCCAGGTCTCCGGACGCGGCGCACACAGTGATGCCCAGGAGCGCCGCCTCGATGAAGAGCCGCTCGAAGGCCAGCTCCTCGCCCTGCTGGATGAGCGACCCTTCGTAGAAGGACCAGCTGGTGGTCAGCACCGACGGCCGGTTCTCCCGGTCGCTGATGGCCTCCGACAGGACGCGGTGGTAGTCGCGCAGCGAGTAGTCTTTCGACCCCGCGTTGTAGACGACGACGCGCGCGGCCGGACACACCGAGGTCACCAACTCCACGTCCATCGTGACCTCCGAGTTGGAGGCGGTGTTGAGGAGCCCCGCCTTGTTCGGCCCCACGTTCACCACCGGCGCCGTGCGCTCCACCCCTACCGACTTCAGGTACGCATCCAGGTCCGACTGCTTGTAGCCGCCCGCCAGCTCGATGATGCCCACGCACTGGCCCTCCCCCTGGTTGCGGGGGTAGCGGTAGAGGCTGGCCACATGGGGCGCCGTGTACGTGCGCAGCCCGGCCTGCTTCGCCATCTCCGCGGGGATGGGCAGCGCTGCCGCGTTGTGGGTGACGAGCGGCCGGGTGTCCAGGCCCAGGACCCACTCCGCCACGCCTTGCAGCGCGCGCGGCAGGCACACCGGCTTCGTGTGGGTCAGGTAGGAGGTCTTCCCGTAGGTGTAGCGCCGCAGGTCCACCGCGAAGGCCTTGCGAATCGCGGCCGTGGACCCCTGGAGCACGACGTAGCTCCGGTCGCGCCGCTCGGAGGTGATGGTGAGGCCATGGCTCTTCGCGAAGCGCCGCACGGCGGCCAGGTGCTTCGGGTTCGTGCCGTACTTCGCCTCGAACTCGTCGTGGGTGAGCGGGCGGCGCGGCGGGTTCGCGCACAGCTCCTCCACCGTGGGCAGCGGCGTCCCGTGACGCAACAGCAGCGTGACCTCCACCTTGCCTGTGGCGGCGCGGCTCCGGAGCGGGGGGTGGAGGGACGCCGGGGACACACGCGCGCTCTGCGTCAATGGGATGCGGGCCATGCGCGGCGTTCTACCACGCGGAGTCCAGGCCCCCGGAAGGCCGGGCCAGGTCGTATCCACGAGCGCGGGCCCCGGTTAGGCTCGCCCGCCTGCCCATGGACCGAGTCCTCCGCATCAAGCCCCACCTGCGCGCCGAGGTGCTCGACGCGCGGCGCGTGTTCCTCGTCGGGGAGCGCGCCCAGTTCCTGCTGGAGGGGGAGCTGCACGCGAGCATCGTGCCCCTGCTGGATGGCGAGCGCACCGTGGCGAACGTCATCGCCGCGCTGGCGGGACGGGCCTCCGCGCCGGAGGTGCTCTACGCGCTGTCGCTCCTGGAGGAGCGCGGACACGTGGAGGAGGCACACGACGTCTTCGACGCCAGCGTCGCCGGCTTCTGGGAGTCGCTGGGCGTGGGCGCGGCCACCGCGGCCGGGCGGCTGTTGGACGTGTCCGTCTCCGTGCACGCGGTGGACGGCGAGGATGGCGAGGGGCTGGAGGAGGCACTGCGCGACACCGGCCTGGACGTGCGCGAGGACGCCGACCGCCGCGTGCTGTTGGTGGACGACTACCTGTCGACCGAAGCGCTCGCGCTGGCCCGGGAGGCCCGGAGCGCGGGCGCCGCGTTCCTCCCGCTGAAGGTGTCCGGCACCGCGTGCCACGCGGGCCCGGTGGTGGGCCCCGGCGAGCGCGCCTGCTGGACGTGCCTCACTGCGCGGCTGTTGGACAACCGCCCCATCGAGAAGTACCTCGCGCGCAAGGGCACCCCGCCGCGCGCCATCCGCCCGCCGCGCACGGGCCTGCCCACCACCGCGAAGGCGGGGCTGTCCTTCGCGGCGACGCTCGTGGCCCGGTGGGTGGTGGACGGACCTGGAGGCCCGGGACAGACGCGGCTGTGGACGCTGGACTTCGCCACCTGGCAGCTGGAATCGCACGCCGTGGCGAGGCGTCCGCAGTGCCCGGATTGCGGCGACCCCCACTGGATGGAGGCGCGCGCGAAGAAGCCCCTGGAGCTGGCCTCGCGCGCCAAGCGCTTCACCGACGACGGCGGCCACCGCATCCTCACGCCCGAGCAGACCTGGGAGCGCCATCGCCACCTCATCAGCCCGGTGACGGGCGTGGTGAGCGACCTGCGCGCGGTGCCGGGCGACGCGCCGCTGGGCCACATCCAGTCCGCCGTCTTCCGCGTGTGCCCGTGGACGGACGCGCCGGCCTCCGACGACTTCCATCGCGTGGCCAGCGGCAAGGGCCGCACGGAGGCCCAGGCCCGCGCGGGCGCGCTGTGCGAAGCACTGGAGCGCTACAGCGCGGTGTTCCAGGGCGACGAGCCCCGCGTCCACGCCACGGCGTCCCAGCTGGGTGCGCAGGCCGTGCACCCGGACGCGCTCCAGCACTTCAGCGCCGCGCAGTTCCAGTCCCGGCCCGAAAGCGCGAGCCGCGACATGCGCACCGCGGTGCCCAATCCGTACGCGGATCAACCCATGGACTGGAGCCCCGCGTATTCACTCACGCACGGGGTCCACAAGTACGTGCCCACGTCGTTCGCGTACCTCTTCGCGCCCACGCCCCCGCTCGGAGACGGGCCGTTCTGCTTCTTCAACTCCAACGGGAACGCGGCGGGCAACTGCGTGGAGGAGGCCATCCTCCAGGGCTTCCTGGAGCTGGTGGAGCGCGATGCGGTGGCGCTCTGGTGGTACAACCGCCTGCGCCGTCCGCGCGTGGACCTGCGCTCCTTCGACGAGCCGTGGTTCGCGTCCGTGAGCGCGCACTACCAGTCGCTCGGCCTCCAGTTGTCGGTGTTGGACCTCACGCACGACCTGGGCATCCCGGTGTTCGCCGCGCTCGTGTGGTCGCCGGAGCGCGGCCGGGCCTGGGCCGGGTGCGGTTGCCACTTCGACGCGAAGCTCGCCGTGCAGCGCGCGCTCACGGAGGTGGCCCAGTGCTACGACCCGAAGGACCTGTCGCCGTCACCCTGGGACGCCAGCGCGCACGGCGACGTCAGCTGGCTCTTTCCCAACGACCTGGTCCCCGCGCGCGTCCGCGCCGATTTTCCGCGCGTGTGGCATGACGACCTGCGGGACGACGTGCGCGAGTGCGTGGCGCGGGCCGCGAGCGTGGGACTGGAGACGCTGGTGGTGGAGCAATCACGGCCCGACGTGGGCGTATCCGCCGTGAAGGTCATCGTCCCGGGGCTGCGCCACTTCTGGCCGCGGCTGGGCCCCGGACGGCTGTATGACGTCCCCGTGAGGATGGGGTGGCTGAAGGCCCCGAAGACCGAAGCGCAGCTCAACCCCGTGCCCTTCTACTTCTGAGCGATGGCGCCTCCTCCTGAACCCAAGCCTCGCATCCTGCTCGTCCAGTGCGGCCCCGACCGGCGGCACGTGGACCGGGAGACGGAGGACTTCGACCCCGAGCGCGGCCTGGTGAAGCGCGCGACGATGACGCCGCTGGCCTGCGCGACGCTCGCGGCGCTCACGCCGGACGCCTTCACCGTCGACATCTGGGACGAAGAACTGCACGGCCAGCTGCGCGCGGACACGGAGCTGCCGGACTACGACATCGTCGGCGTGTCGGTGATGTACTCCGCCCTCACCTACCAGGCGCGCTTCCTGGGCGGGCACTTCCGCGACCTGGGCGCCACCGTGGTCGCGGGCGGTCCCGCCATCTCCGCCGCGCCGGAGGACTACCGGGGCTTCTTCGATGCCCTCTTCGTCAACGAGGCGGAGCGCACCTGGCCGCGCTTCCTCGCGGACTGGCTCGGGGGCGAGTACGCGCCCGAGTACCGGCAGCTCGACAAGCCCTCGCTGAACGAAAGCCCCCTGCCCCGCTGGGACGCCATCGCGACGGACCTCCCGCGCTACGCGTGGGGCTCCGTGCAGACCACGCGCGGCTGTCCGTTCGACTGCTCGTTCTGCGACGTCATCTACCTGTACGGACGCAAGCAGCGGCACAAGCCGGTGGACCGCGTGCTGGACGAGGTGCGCGCCCACGCGGCGCTCGGAGCCGAAGGCGTCTTCTTCGCGGACGACGAGTTCATCGGCGACGCGGCGTACGCGAAGGAGGTGCTCGCGGGACTCGTGCCCCTCAACCGCGCCCTACCCCGTCCGCTGCGCTTCTTCACCCAGGTGACGATGAACCTGAGCCGCGACGCCGCGCTGCTGGAAGGCATGGCGGACGCGAACTTCTACACCATCGTCCTGGGCATCGAGTCCTTCGACATCGGCGCGCTCAAGGAAGCGCAGAAGCACCAGAACGTGCGCGCGGACCTCGTGGGCGACCTCTTGCGCATCCAGGCGCACGGCATCGGGCCCCGGGGCAGCTTCATCGTCGGATTTGACCACGACACGCCCGCGGTCTTCGATTCGCTGCACGCGAACATCCAGCGCACGCACCTGCCCTGGGTGGTGGTGGCACCGCTCCAGGCTCCGCGCGGCACCAAGCTGTGGACGCGGCTGCGCGCGGAAGGCCGGCTCGCCACGCCCCGCAAGGCGCACGCGAAGGACCGGGGCGCCATCGTGCTCAACGTGATGCCCCTGGGCATGACGCGGCCCCAGCTGCTCGAAGGCTTTCGCGACCTGGTGGAGCGGCTGTCCACGTGGGACGCCGCCTGCGAGCGCATCCGGGGCTTCATCGCTGGCATCCAGCGCCCGCCCCAGGTGGAGGAGCCCCACTGGCCGGAGGCCGTCACCGACCGCTTCCTGCGCGAAGCCACCGCCGCCTGGGCCCTGACGCCGTCCGAGCGACAGGCGCTGGGGGACACGCTCGCGGAGGTGCGCGGCACCGCCCCGGCGATGCTGCCGCGCGCGGTGTTCTTCCTCGCGCGCAACCAGAACGAGCGCCGCCGCCATGAGCGACTCTTCACGGACTTCGACGCGGTGCTAGCCGCCGAGCGCCAGGGCGACCTCGTCCCGGACACGCAGCCCGTCTACGTCCCGCCCGGCTTCGCCACCGCGATGCGCGACGTGTTCCCGGACCTCTTCGTGCGCCTGAGCCGCGACCTGCCGGACCGCCGCGAGGTGCCGGAGGCTTCACGCGACGTGCTGGTGGACTTCGTTGCCCGCTGGGGCGAAGGCTTCCAATCGCTCCAGCCGCAGCACCACGAATTCCTTCGCGAGCTGTGCGACCGGCAGGTGGCCGCGCGCGGTGGCCATCCGGGTACGCTGGAGGTCTCGGAGGAGCAGGCCCTCCGCACCCAGGCGCGCCGCACCGGCCTGCTGGAAGCACTGCTCAAGGACGTGCGCGACGAGCTCGCGAGCTGGGGACCCTGACGGATGCGCGACGGCCTTCACATCTTCGACGCGGACCGGCACGTCCTGGAGCCGCTGAGCCTGTGGGCGGAGCAACTGGAACCCGGCCTGCGCCGGCACGCGCCCCGCCTGGGACGCCTTCCGGAAGAAACGCTGGAGGAGCGCCTGGCGCGGCTGGGCCCCCAGGGCCTGCTGCCCGTGCTTCCCCTGCCGGAAGTGGACGGCAAGCCGCTGTGGAACCACATGCCGGAGAAGGCCTGGCTGGAGTTCTCCGCGCGCTCCTACGCGCAGCTGGGGCGCAATGAGTTGCTGCAGCGGCCGGACGTGTACCTGGCCCAGATGGATCGCGACGGCGTGGACATGGCGGCCCTCTTCCCCACCTATGCGTTGCTCCTGGAGGGCTTCTCCCCGCTCGAGCCCCGCGTCGCCACCGCGTTCGCGTCCGTCTACAACACCTGGCTGCATGGCTTCTGCGCGCACCAGCCGGAGCGCCTGCGTGGCGTGGGACTCATCAGCCGGCACCAGCCGGAGGCCATGGTCGCGGAGGTCCGCCGCGTCGCGGGCTTCGGCTGGCGCGCCGTCATGGTGCGCCCCAACCCCATCGGAGGCAGGCTCCTGTCGGACGCCGCCTATGAGCCCTTCTGGTCCGAGTGCGAGAAGCTCTCACTCGCGGTGGTCCTCCACGGCAGCGGCCACGTGTACGTGCCGTCCGCGGGCGCGGACCGCTTCGACACCCGCTTCGCCAACCACGTGTGCGCCCACCCCATGGAGCTGATGATGGGGCTGCTCGCGCTCCTCCAGGGCGGCGTGCTGGAGCGGCACCCGGCCTTGCGCATTGGCGCCATGGAGGCGGGCTGCGGCTGGCTGCCGTACTGGGCGTGGCGTTTGGATGAGGAATATCGCGCTGTGGGTGCAGAGGTCTCCGCCACCATCCGACAGCTCCCTTCAACCTACCTGCGCCAGCACTGCTTCGTTTCCATGGAACCGGACGAGCCGTACTTGTCTGACATGATGCGCCACCTCCCGGAGGACCGATTGGTTTTCGGAAGCGACTTCCCGCATCTCGACCACGGCGAGGATGTACTGGGTGCGATGCTGTCCTTGCGTGACGTGATGACCGAAAGTCGTCTACGAAAGGTTCTCTGGGAAAACCCGACTCGGTTCTACGGTGTGGAACCGTGAGGCATCACGAATGAGATTGTCGCTCGCCGAAGGTGTGGCGCTGCGTTGCCCCGACGCGGAGGACGCGCGCGTGGAGGGCCCTGGCCGCTCACTGCGGTTGGGCCCGCTGGCCCCCGGTGTGCGCGCCGTCTTCGAGTCGCTCGCGGACGGAGGCATCCACGAGACGGAGGTGCCGGCCGCCGCGGGCTCGGACACGACGCTCGCGTGGTACTGGCTGGACTTGGCTGGAGATGGCGGCCTGCTGTCGTGGACGGTGGAGGAGCGCGGCAACCTGCTCCTGACGCTCACGCCCGCGTCCGCATCGTTCCTGCGCCACCGCGCGACGTTCGACGCGGCCCAACCGCTGCAGCTGTCACGCTTCGCTCATACGCGCATGGCGGAGGGCCGCGCGGTGCTGGACTGCCCCACGGTGCACGCCACCGCGGCGCTGCATGACCGGCGCGTGGTGTCGCTGCTCTTCGACATGGCCCGCCCCACGCTGCTGGCGCGGCTGAACCAGTTCAACACCGGCATCGAGTCCTTCACGCTGCGCGAGCTGGTGCGCCTGCTGGCGGAGACGGGCATCCTGGTCCCCAACGGACTGGACGTGCCGGCGTCGGAGGAGACGCAGACGGCGCTCAAGCAGTGGGAGCCGCACGACCTGCTCTTCCACCTGCGCTCACGCGGCTGGGGCCACCAGACGCGCGCAGGGGCCACCTACCGCTTCCGGGGAGAGCTGCCCAACCC
>NZ_RAWF01000308.1:0-11298 GCF_003612075.1 Corallococcus sp. CA041A | reverse complement strand
ACTCAGGGGGTGGGAGACCGGGTGCCCCAGGCCCCAAAGGCGCGCTCCAGGAGGGCGTCGCTGGAGAGGCCGGGACTGGCCTTGGCGGCTTCCACGTCCAGGCCTTCGCCGTGGCCACGGCCCTGGCCTTCGAAGAGGACCTGGGGTCCGTCGAAGGAGGCGCGCTGGGGGCAGGAGGGGAGCTTCAGGCCGGCGCGCAGCGTGTCGCACGGGAGGGAGCGCGCGTCCTCGTAGGGCGCGACGGGGGTGCCTTCAGTGCGCAGGTAGCGCACGCGGCCGGACTCGAAGCGCAGGGAGACGAGGTTCGTGCCGAGCAGGGCTTCCACCTCGGTCCGGGGGCGGGCTTCGCGCCACGGGGTGTCGCCGCCCTGCGAGAAGGTGAGCCACGCGTCCCACTTCAAGGCTGGGAGCTGGAGGGCGCGGGTCTCTTCCGGACGGATGCGCACGGTGCCTCGGAAGGCCTGGCAGTGGGTGGTGTCGCAGAGGGCGCGGCCGGAGTGGCGGGTGTCGGCGTGGCGCTCGTTGTGCGCGGCGACGCGGGCCAGGGCGACGCGGGCTTCGCCCTTGAGCGTGACGTCCTCGGCGGCGACGACCCCGGCGGTGTACTGCACGCGCGTGGTGCGGAAGACGAAGTCGGAGCCACGCCGGGCCTTGAGGGCGCTGGGCGTGGTGGGCACGCCGGGTGGCGGGCGATACAGCGGAGGCGTGGACCAGGTGAAGACGCCCGCGTAGTCGCGGCCACCGTCGGGGCCGTCCGGGAAGCGTATGCGCCACGGGCTGCCCAGGCAGACGGAGGGGCCCTTCGCGGTGAGCGCATCCAGGCGCGAGAAGTCCGGTGGCGCGGCGCGCGGAGTGCCGTCATCGAGGGAGAAGCCGGCGCCCGAGCAGCGGGCCTCCACGGTCGCGGAGGGCAGCAGGCCGAGCACCTGCACTCGCGCGGCCTCCAGTCCCGCCTGGCGGCGCACGCGGGTGAGGAGCGCGGGGAGTTCATCCACGAAGTGCCGGGGCATCTTGCCGGGTCGCACGATGACGGCGACGAGGTCCGCGTCCACGGCGGCGATCCATCCAAACTGCGGGCGGCTCGCGGCGTCGCGCACGGTGCCCGTCTTGGTGGCGACGCCCTTGAGGGCCTTCGATGTGGAGAGGCCACTGAGCGTGCCTTCGTCCACGTTGCCGGTGAGGAGCGCGAGCACGTCCGGCCGCGCCTCCGCGAGCAACCGGTACGCCTGCGCCATGCCCCACGGAGACAGGCCATGAGCGGAGCGGAGCCCGATGGCCTCCGTCATGTCCGTGGGCAGGCCGGTGAGCCCCACGGAGGACAGCACGGGGCCCCAGACACCGAAGGCCTTCGGTGCGAGGCCCGTGGCCTCCCAGTCCAGGAACCAGCCGTTGCACGAGCGCAGGAGCGCGAGCCGCGCGTCCACCTTCGCAGGCAGGCCCGCGCCGCAAGCCCACTCCTGCACGCCCTGGCGCGGCGCGAGCAGTGGGGGCGCGTTGGCCTCCGGAGCAGCATGCCCCGCACCTTCGGGTGTGGCGGCCGCGGTCTTCGCAGGTGCGCCGGACTCCACACGGCCCGAGCCCAGGAGTGCGGTGCCGCGCCCCTCGGGTGCAACGACCGTCATCGAACGTGCGTCGGAGCCGCTGGCATCGCCAGGCGAAGCACCTCCTCGCGCGACAACGGTTCCCGCCGCGTACAGGAACGGCTTGAGCGTGGAGCCATAGGGCACCGTGCGGCGCACGTCGCCCTCCGAGAACAACACCTCTCCCGAATGCCGGCTCACCACCACCGTGGCCGCCTCGGGCGCGAGCACCGCCACGTCCGCCAGCTCCTCCACCGTTAGGGGCGCTGCCCACCGCGCTCCGTCATGACACTGGCGCAGCCTGCGCGTCAGCGCGGCGGGAAACCCCGTGTGCTCACCCAGGATGCGCGCGAGTCCCCTTCTCGCTCGCGACGTGTCCACCGCTGGCGCGCTCGCCACCTCCTTCGCCGCGCGCGACAGCGATTGATAGGGACCGTCACGCCACGCGGGCAGCTCGCCGCTCACCGTCAGCGCGAAGGCTTCGTGGAAGAGCCGGTCCTCACTGGACGCGGGACAGGCCCACCACAGCAACTGATGCGCCAGCTCATGCCGCAGCGCCGTGCGCGTCTTCGCGTCCAGCACGCCGGGCGTGTTCTGCCGCAGCTCCACCACGCCGGGCCGGCCCTGCGCGTTGCGCTCGGGAGTCAGCGACGTGCCCTTCTGAATCGTCACGGTGGCGGGGGCCCTCGTGGGAAGGCCACCCGCCTGCGCCGCGTATTGCGCCTCCAGTGACGTCCATGCGGCCTGGGCCTCACGGCGCAGGTCCGCCTCGGGCGTCACATCCCCCCGAGTGACGAAGGTGGGCGAAGCCGACAACAGCACGGCGACGGCGACGGCCCACCCCATGGGCTACAGGTCACTCACGGACGTCTTCGAGGGCACCACCTTCAACACGTCCGACGCCGTGCGGCCCCGGATGCGCGCCGAGTACATGTCCTCGATGGTCGCGGGCGGCGCCGCGAACGTGCCCGCGAACTGCGCGCGCATCACGTAGCCCACCGTGCGAGGGCTGTCGCTCCACCACGCCGGTTCCTCGAAGAAGAACGTCGCGTGCGAGGGGTCCAACTGTCGGCGCTTGAGCGCCTCCGGAGCCAGCGGCAGCGAGTGCGGCGGACCGCGGAAGGACTTGTCCTCCTGGAGCGGGACGAAGCCCGCCGGAACCGCGTCCTCCACCACGTAGTACGCCGAGCGCGCCCGGTTCTCCCCGCGCGCGTCCAGCGTCAGCTCCACGTAGACCTCTTCGCCCTGCGTCACCTGCACGCCCGCGTCCAACTTCACCTTCCCGCCCTCGCGCAGCACGTAGTACGCGCGCTCCACGGACATGCCGTTCACGCGCGGCTGTACGTCCTTGAGCGGCGTCATCGCGGCGGCGCGCAGCGTGGCCACGCCATCGAAGCCACCCACGTCCACCGTGCGAGTCCCCGCCGGCAGCGTGGCCACCAGGCCCATGCCGCGCGTCGTGAACTTCACCGGCGCCGAAGCACCCTTCACCTCCGGCGGCGCCATGCCCTTGAACGCCTTCGCGTCACGCTCCACCAGCCAGAGCGAGTGCAACAGCGCCGTGCTCCGGTCGAAGGTGGACAGGCCCGGCTCGCTCAGCATCTCCAGGATGCGCTTGCGCGCGCGCGTGACATCCAGCGACCCGAACGACGCCGCGTGCGCGGTGATGGCGGTGAGGCCCACGCGCCGCAGCGGGAAGCGGTAGAACGCCTCGGACATCTCCGCGTCGCCCCGGAGCCCCGCGAGCTTCGCGAAGCCCTCGCCGCTCTCCTTCACCAGCCCCTGGATGCGCCCCTGGAGGCCGGGCTCCTTCATCACGCCCGCCTTCTCCGCGGCCAGCACCGCGAGCGCCAGCGGGTACAAATCCCCCGGCTTCGCGGCCTCCACCAGCGCGCGCACCCGAGCCGCCTGACGCGGACCCTGCAGGCGCGCGAGCACGTAGGCGCGCGTCGCGTCGTACTCCGTCGACAGGCCCTCCTGCGCCTCCAGCCACTTCGCGCTCTCCTGGATGCGCGCGTCGTCGCGGTCCACCAGCCCCGCCTCGGACGCGTACGACAGGCCGTCCAGCGCGATGAGCGTGAGCGGCAGGCTGGGCTCGCTGTAGCCACCGAACCAGGTGAAGCCACCGCCCTTCACCGCGAGCCCCAGGATGCGGGCCGTGCCCTGCACGGAGCGGCTGCGCGCCTCCGCCAGCAGCGCCTGCGAATCCGTGTCCAGCTTGTCCAGCGCGCCCGCCTTCTGGAGCACCTGGTACACCGCCACGTTGGGCACCGTCGTGGAGACCAGTTGCTCCAGGCACCCGTACGGATACGTGAGCAGCTCGCGCACGTTGGAGAGCGCCGCGTCCACCGTGGACGGCTGGAGCACCAGCTCCACGCGCGTCAACGCGGACGCCTCCGGGGCCTCCAGCGCCAGCGCGCCGCCGCCCCACGCGCTCACCTGCACCGCGTCCTCCACGGCGGCCGGGGCCACGTCGAAGCGCTTCAGGTCGCGCAGCGGATCCTTGCCGCCCACCACGTCCACGGAGAGCTGCGCCGGGCCCGTCTTCGACGCGTGCAGCGTCACCGGCACCACCTGCTCGCCGCCCTCGCCCAGCTCCACCTTGCGCTGGAGCGCGTCCGCCTGGAGCGCGCCGCCCGGCTGCAACCGCACGTCCAGCACCTGGCTGCCCTTGGACTTCGTCCCCGCGGACAGCCGCACGGACGCGAGCGCCTCGTCGCCCTCACGCAGGAACTGCGGCAGCGCCGAGTAGACGTTCAGCCCGCCGCGCGTGGCGAACTCCGCCGTGCCCTCACCGAAGCGGCCGGACGTGTCCGCCGCCACCGCCGTCACCACCCACAGCGTCTGGTTGGAGGGCAGCGTGAAGCGCACCGTCGCGCGCCCGTCCCGGTCCGTCACCACCGCGGGGTCCCAGTGCGCCGTGTCCTTCTCCAGGTCCTTCGCGCTGCGGGTGGGCGGCTTGATGGACGCGAACGCGTGGTCGGGCAGCCCCGCCATCTTGCGCGCCAGCTGCTCGCCGTAGCCGTAGCCCTGGAACTCCGCCGAGTAGAAGTTCGTCACGTTGTCGCGCGCCGGCGGATAGAAGAAGTCCAGCACGCCAGGGCGGAACTCGGACTGGATGGCGTAGACGGCCTTGTCCACCACGCCCACGGACAGCTGCGCGGACACGCCGTTGCCGTCGCTATCGGTGACGCGCACGTCGATGGCCTGCTCCGTGAGCGGCAGCGCCTCCGCGCGGCGAGGCTGCAGCGCCACCGTGAGCGTGCGCTCCTTGGGCACCACGCGGAACGCCACCGTGCGCTCCTCCCAGCGGCCCGTCGCCGTGGGGTACGCCACGGACGCGTACACCGCGCTGCCGAAGCGCTTCTCCACCGGGAAGGAGTGCACCAGCGTGCGGCCCTTCAACCGCACCACCGCGGTGCCGTACAGGTTCGCGCCCGTCAGCGTCACCCACACGGGCCCCACGTCCTTGCCGTCCTGGCCCCAGCCGTCCGGCATGAGCGCCACCAGCTTCGCGCTGTTGCCCGGCTCCAGCGTGCCGGACAGCGACGCGAGCGTGAGGTTGGGCACCTGAGCCACGGGCTCGTCCGCGCCGCCGATGACGAGCAGCGACTCCTCGCCCGTCCACTCCTCGCCCTTCTTGTCCTTCACCGTCACGCGAGCAAGCACCCGGCCCACGTCCGTGGTGGGCACCTTCTGGCGCGACGTGCCGTCCTGCTGCGTGGTGAAGGTCTGCGTGCCCAGCGTCTTCTCGCTGCCGTCCGCGCGGACCAGCACGAAGTCCACCTCGCCCGTGGTGACGCCGTAGCCCTTGCCGGACAGCGTGGTGGCGCGCACGGACAGCTGCGCGTCCGAGCCCTTCTGCACCACCGCATCCGAGAACCGCGCCACGCCCAGCACCTCCACCTTCGACAGGAAGAAGGCGGCGGTGCCGGTGGCGAACGTCTCCTGATCATCCCGCGCGCGCACGGTGAGGCTGTAGCGGTACGGCAGCCGGTCCTCGCCCGCGCCGAGCGGGGGCACGGCGACCTCCACCTGGGCCTCGCCCTCCGCGTCGAACTCGCTCGCGGAGGACCACGGGTCGCCCGCGGCCTGGCGCTCCGCGATGGACGAGTACAGCCGCTCCGGCACGCTCAGCTTGCCCTCGCTGCTGGAGGCCGAGCCGTACGTCACCGCGCTGCCCTGGCCGCCGCGGCCGGAGTCGTCCACCCACGCGGGCGCGTCCAGCAGGCTGCGGTAGAGGAACACCTCGTACTTCGCGCCCTTGGGAACGCCGCCCGCGTAGCGGCGCGCGCGCACCGTCACGCTCACCGTCTGGCCGGGCACCACCGTCTCCGACGCGGGCTGCACCTCCAGGTAGAACGTGGGCTTCACGTAGTCCTGCACGCGCGCCTCGCCCTGGTGGGGGTGCTCGTCCAGGTCCGCCTCGATGCGCAGCACGCCCGTGCCCAGGTCGGCCGGCACCTTCAGCGTGCCGTTGAACGCGCCGAACTCATCCACCGCCACGCGCGTGACAATCTCGCGGCCCTCCTGCGACATCAGCTTCACGCGCACGTCGCGCTTCTTCGGCGTGAAGAGCCGCGCGAGGAACGTGTCCGGCTGACGGACGAGCCCGCGGAACTTCACCTCGTTGCCCGGCTTGTAGACGGGCCGGTCGCTGTAGATGAACACGTCCGGCGCCACCGCCAGCGTGGAGTAGAAGTCCGTGTCCACGATGGCCGTGTCCTTCCCGGACGTCACCGTCGCGATGATGCGCGGCTCCGTCACCGCCAGCGTCACCTCGCCCTTGTCGTCCGTGGTACCCGCGGGGCCCTTGCCCGTGGGCAGGTACACCTGCACCTGCGCCTTCGCGCGCGGCTGCTGATCCCTCCCCGCCACGCGCACCAGCACCTGGCCGTCGGTCTGCTTGAGCTGCACGGTAACGTCGCTGACGACGAGCACCACCTGCCCCTCCACCCGGCCCTGCACCAGTTGGAGCACGTAGGTGCCCGCGGGCAGCGGCGCGAGCAGCACCCGGCGCTCCTGGAAGCCGCTGCTGCTGTCTCCCGTGTCGAAGCCCGGCACGTTGAAGTCCCGGTTGGCGCCGCCCAGGTCCAGGTTGAGCCACTGGCTGCGCACCACGGAGAAGCCCGGCGGCGTGCCCACCAGCTTCTCCGGCCCTTCCGCCACCTTCGCCAGCGGCTCGCTGGACGAGGACTCTCCCGGCGGCGGCGGCAGCGACGTCCCCACCTCCTGGCGGAAGTCGGGCGACAGCGCCTCCATCAGCACGATGCCCGGCGAGCGCACCGCGTTGAGGCCGCGGCTCAGGCCACGGCCCGGGTTGAGCAGCGTGGGCGGCGTCTCGTACGCGCGCCGCAGGTCGCCCTGCGCGCGGATGAACGCGTCCAGGTTCGCGGGCTGGAGCACGCGCAGCTCGACGGGGCCCTTGTCCTCGAAGGCGACGTCCACGGCCACCGGCTCACTGCTGCCGTAGGAGCGCGGGACGGTGATGTAGAGCGGCTTGGCCAGCGCCACGCCGGACAACAGGAGCGCGGCCAATGCCGCGAAACGCACGGAGGTCTTCATGTCCCAAATCCTTCCGACGCCATGACGTAGCCCTGCGCGTTGCCGCGGAAGCCCAGGTACGGCAGGGCCTCCAGGTCGCGGCGGGCCGCTTCGATTTCAGGGGGCAGCGCCTTGGGCATGGGCGACGAGCGGTCCACGCGCGCCTCGGACGTGTAGCCGTCCATGGCGAGCCCGCTGAGCAGCCGCCCCATGTTGACGCCCAGCAGCACCGTGGAGGGCGCGCGCAGCCCCGCCACCACGGGGCCCGCGGCGTTGAGCATGTTGGGGGCGCGGCCTTCGCACGCCTTCTGGAGCCGCTCCACCTCCTGCTGGCTCGTGGCCAGCACCACGTGCTTGCACAGCGTGGTGCGCACCAGCGTCCGCGCGCCACCGGAGAACAGCGCGGACAGCCCCTCCGCGTCCTCCTCATCGCCCCACAGCAGGGCCAGCTCTGGCTCCATCGACGCGCTTCCGCGCGGCGTCCACGCCAGGGCCACCTGGCGCATGCGCATCTGGGCCCGGCTTTCGCCCTTCCAGAAGGCCTTGAGCTGCGCGGGCTCCAGCGACTCCGGCAGCGTGAGCCGGAACGCGAACAGCACCGGCGTGTCTTCGGGCACCAGCTTGAGCAGGTCGTCGGAGAGGGGCTTGCCGACGGCCACCGACATCCCGCCGACCTTCCCGGCGATGCCCTTCGCCACCAGCCGGTCGCCGTCCACGCGCAGTTGCAGCCGCGTGTCCTCGCCCAGGCCCAGCACGTGGGTCAAGAGCTGTGCCTCTCGGCCGTAGGCGTTCGGGTCGAAGCCCACCTCCACGTCCACGCCACTGTCCGCGTCCAGCTCCGGCAGCGCCGTGCAGAGCGCCTGGAGCACCACCACCGGGTGCCGCGACAGCACCAGCCGGTCCGCGGAGCGCGCGGCCCACACCGTCTGCTCGGCGACGAGCCAGCGCGACAGGTGGAAGCCACCGTCCGGCACCTTCTCCCCGCCGGTCGGGCAGCTGTCCGCGACCATCTCTCCGCGCTTCGCCACGGAGTCCAGCGCGTCCCATGCCGACTGCGACGTCTTGTTCGCCTTCGGCACGATGAGCGCGGGCGTGCCCACGCGCGCGTCGCCAGAGAACCACACCGTGCGGAACGGCGTGTCGAGCAACTGCCCGACGACGACGTCCAGCACCGCGCCCTTGAAGGACGCCTTGAGGTCGGTGCCGGTGGAGCCCAGGAACGCGGCCCAGCCGCTCGCGAAGCCCTGGCCCAGTGGCTTGTCCCACTGAGACTTCAACCACGCGTTGCGCGCCAGCGCGTCGCGCACCTTCACGGGCGAGTGCACGTCCACCCAGATGGCGGGGAGCGCCGTGGCGCCGGGCACCTCCATCTTCGTGGGCTCGGAGGACACCTCCGGCATGCCCTCCACGGTGGCGCCCGCGGACGGCGGGCCCTTGGGCTCACCGGAGGAGAAGGCGGGGCCGGAACCGCCACCGCCGCTGCTCTTGCGGCCGATGACGAAGGCCCCCACGCCCACGCCCACGACGATGGCGCCGATGAGCGCGATGCGCACGGCGGACGAGGGGCCCTTGCCTCCGCCTCCAGCGGGGGGCGGCGGGCTCACGGGAGACGTCATGACATCCACTCCTTGAAGCGGAAGAAGCCGAGGAAGGAAGCGTTGGCCGGCACGGGGCGCCACTCCAGCGGCGCCTCGGTGGCGAGTGAGTCCAGGATGCCGGTGCGCACGCGCGCTCCAGCCTCACCGGGGTGGTAGACGACGCGCGCGGGTGCATGGGCCCGGTCCTCCGGGCGCACCACGAGCATCAGGTGGAAGACGGGGCCCGCGTCGTGCTCCTGGCGGAAGGCCACCACGTCCCCGGTGCGAAGCTGCTCGCGCGCGTCCACGCCCCGGCCCAGCGGAACGAAGCTGCGGCTGATCAGCGTCTCCGCGTCCGCGAAGTCGGAAGGTCCGCCGCGCACGTCCCGCCACAGCGGGGAGGCGAGGCGCTCGGAAGCCACGCGCCGGTAGGCCGTGCGGTACGCGTAGCGGATGAGGCCCGCGCAGTCGCGCTGCGCCGGCTGCCACGCGGCGTCCGGAGCCTTCACCTGCGCGAGCGCCACCTGCGCGACCTCCCTGCGGAGCAGCCGCGCGCGAGTCTCCGCGGCCACGGGCTCCGACGCGATGACCGCGCCTTCACGCACGGGGGCCGTCCCGGACGGAGCGGGACCCGCGTTCAACAACAACGTGAGCATCAGGACGCGCATGGCGGGGCCGGGCCGGGAGCGCCGGTCGCTTCAGTAGCCTTCGTCTCCCTCACCGCCACCGTCACCACTCTTCTGGAGCTCCTTGACCGCCTCCTCCAGGTTCGTGGGCCAGCCGTTCCCCTTGGGCTTCGGATCCGCGGACGGCACGTACACCTCCGCCTGCCCGTCTCCCAGGATGTTCACCCACGCGAGCACGCGCGTCGTGCCCGGCGTCGCCAGCGGGATGCGCACGCGGCGGCGGACCTCGCCCGGCGTGCCTTCAAAGAGCGCCAGGTTGAGCGTGGCCACCGTGTGCGCCTTGTCACCGCTGGGCCAGTAGTTCGTCGCCACCAGGTACACGCCCGTCGGCGGCGCACGGTGGATGTAGAGGTACGGGCCGTATGCCGGCTGGTCGAAGTCGCCGCCCTGCTCGTTGAGGAAGAACGTGCCGCCGGACGGGCTCTCCGTGTTCGCCCAGTACACGTGCGCCATGGACGTCACGTCCAGCGTGTCACCCGCGCTGCTCGCGTCCGTGGGCTCGTAGATGTGCAGGTCCGTGTAGACGCCGTCCGTGTCGCTCGTGAGGATGGCCTTGAGCGGCACCGAGGGCACCTGCGCGTAGCTCGTCGCCTGCGCGCGCGCCGTGCCACCCTTGTTGGTGGCCATCACCGTCACCACGTTCTTGCCGCTGGCCGCGGGGAACTTGCGGCTGAAGCGCCCCCCTTGCGTGCGCATCAGGTAGCGGTCGCCGTTGATGGACACGACCACCGGATCCACCGAGGGGTCGCTCACCGTGCCCTCGATCTTCAGCATCCGGTCCACCGTCCACCCACCGGACGGCGCGCTCAACACCACCTTGGGAACCGTGTCGCCCCGGCCAATGGGCACGCCCTGCTGGCGGGCGGAGACCGACGGCGCCGTCTGCGTGAGCAGCCCGGCGAGAAGGACGGAGAGCATGGTGGAGCCTGCGAACCTGAAGGTGAGCTGCGCGAACCGCGTGTCCGCGAAGGGACACAGCGTGCGGCAAGCCCCTACCCCTTTTCAAGCCACCCGGCCCCCACCGGCGCCAAGGCCCGGGAAGCCCCCCCGCCGCGACGCTGGACGTCGCGGCCTTCTCCTCCCTTCCTCGCGAGTCCGTCCGTCCGCCCGGCCTACGAGCCCGGACACCCACGGTCACGCGTCAGAAGGGCCCTGCTGCGCCGCACCCGACTACGCCGGGCGCTCCCAGCCGTGGCGGTTCACGAAGTCCGACACCATGGCGGCCGTCGTGTCGCGGATCTTCTCCACGTCCGCCGCGGACTTGCCCACCGTGTCCTCCATGGGCCAGTCCTCGCGCTTCTGGTCCGTCACCGACGGCGCGTCCGGCAGCCCGCCCAGCGTCACCAGGATCTGCGCGCTGTTCGCCAGCTCTGGAGTCAGGCGCTGCGGCTTCGCGTCGCCCAGGTCCACGCCCATCTCTTTCATGGTCGCGAGCACCTCGGGATGCAGACGCTCGGCCGGCTGCGTTCCCGCGGAAATCGCGCGCGCCTTCGCCGGGTCCGCCAGCAGGTTGAAGAAGGCCGCCGCGATCTGCGAGCGACCCGCGTTGTGCGTACAAGCGAAGATGACCGTGTTCATCGCACCGCCTTTGGAGTGTTGATAATCATGATGTTCCTGGGCTTCCTGGGAAGTATCACATCCTGAGTGGGGAAGAGGACAACGCTCGCCCTCGCCCATCACGTCCCCCTGACAGGGGGTGTCATGACGACGGATATGGGTAGGATTTGACTCCGCGCGAACCCTTCTCTCGGTCGGAAGCCGGGGGGATGCCTAGGTTGGTGGGGTCATGCAAAGCACCCCTTCCTGGGCCTGGGTCGTCTTCTGGGCGCTGCTCCTGGCGCTGCTGGTGGTGGACCTGCTGGCGCACCGGGGAGGGCGGGGGCAGTCGCGGCGCGCGGCGGTGCTGTGGAG
>NZ_RAWF01000307.1:0-11443 GCF_003612075.1 Corallococcus sp. CA041A | reverse complement strand
CGAGGGAGCCGTCCCCGAGGAGAAACCCCCGGTCCGGACGCGCATCCTTGAGAAAGGTCGGGGCGGTAGCTATAAGCCCCGACCCACTACAACGCTGGACCTCCCTCCCATCCTGGGTGGGGGCAAGGCGCACTGGAGAGTAGCCATGAAGCCCGACCTGCACCCGGTCTACCCGCCCTCCCGCATCACCTGCGCGTGCGGCAACATCGTCGAGACCAAGTCCACCCGCGGCTCGTTCAGCGTGGAAGTCTGCTCGAACTGCCACCCGTTCTTCACCGGCAAGTACAAGCTGCTGGACACGGCCGGCCGCATCGACCGCTTCAAGAAGAAGTACGCGAACAACGCGCCGGCCGCCAAGAAGGGCGCCAAGGCCGCCGAGCCCGAGAAGGCGTAGTCCTTCGGCTCCACAGCATCCGCAGCACCCCACGAGCAGGGTCGTGGAGAGCCTCGAAAGACAGAGGCGCTCCCCGCCCTGCTCGCGGTGTTTCAGCTCCAGGCGCTCGTCAAATTTTCACGCGCGCTTTCGGTGCTACAGCCAATTACAGGCCAGAAATTCGACGTAGCACGCAAGTGACCGCACAGTCCGCCGCGTCCCAGAGACGTCTGTCCCAAAGACGGAGGCGTGATGTTCGCGGAAGCTGCTGCCCCTGCCCTGAAGATTGTCCGACGCTCCCAGAACGACAGCGTCTTCGCGAAGCGCGGGGAGGCCTACACGCTGCTGCAGGGCGACAGCCTGGAGCTGATGGCCCAGCTGCCCGAGCAGTCCTTCGACCTCATCTTCGCGGACCCGCCGTACTTCCTCTCCAACGGCGGCACCACCTGCAAGGGTGGCAAGCGCGTCTCCGTGGCGAAGGGCCAGTGGGACGTGTCCCGCGGAGTGGAGGAGGACCACGCCTTCACCACCAAGTGGCTCGCCGCCTGCCAGCGCCTGCTGCGCCCCAGCGGCACGCTGTGGGTGAGCGGCACGCAGCACGTCATCTTCAACGCCGGCTTCGCCATGCAGAAGCTGGGCTACAAGCTGCTCAACACCGTCACCTGGTACAAGCCCAACGCGAGCCCCAACCTGGCGTGCCGCTACTTCACGCACTCCACGGAGCTGCTCATCTGGGCCTCGCCCGCGTCCGGCGGCAAGCTGAAGCACGTCTTCAACTACCAGCGCATGAAGGCGGAGAACGGCGGCAAGCAGATGCGCGACGTGTGGAACCTGCCGCGCAACGGTGACGAGGAGCTCACCGCCGACGGCGCCGGCCGCATGTGGACGCAGACGGCCCCGCGCGGCGAGGAGAAGGCCTTCGGCAGCCACCCCACGCAGAAGCCGGTGGCCCTGCTGGAGCGCATCCTGGAGGCGAGCTGCCCGGAGAACTCGCTCATCCTGGACCCCTTCAACGGCAGCGGCACCACCGGCGTGGCCGCCCTGAAGCACGGCCACCGCTACGTGGGCATCGACATGAACCCGGAGTACCTGGCCCTGTCCAAGAAGCGCCTGGACGCGACCCTCAAGTAACCCGCCTCACGCGCGGGTGAGGATGAGCTCCACGCCCTGCCGGGCGATGGGGTGGTACCTCGCCCCGTTCTTCTCGAACGCCGCGCGCGCCACCTTGCGGTGGTCGCGCGACGAGGCGAGCACGCTGTAGAGCGGCTTCAGGTACTTCATCCGGCCCACCTCGCCGAGGAACTCCTCGGCCCGGCCGAGCGGAGCATCGAAGCCCGCGCGCAGCGCCGCCACCAGCCACGCCACCAGCACCTCCGAGTTGCGGCTGCCCGTGAGCGAGAACCTCGCGTCCAGCTCCCGGAAGACGTCCTGGGACGTGTCCGCCGGCATGGACTCCAGGAAGAGCTGCCACTCGGTGGGCGTCCAGTCCTTCGTGTCCGCTTGCGAAGGCACCGTCCCGCGCAGCTTCTCCAGCGCCTCCAGCCGCGCGGAGGTGGGCCGGGGCGCGCTGGGCGGCACGCCGGGCCGGTTCAGGTACGCGTCCGCGTCCACCTTGGCCAGGGCCCCCGGCAGCTCGGCCTCCGTGAAGCGGACGAACTCCTCCGTGGTGAGCGCCTGGAAGCGGTACTTCGCCAGGTAGCGGCGCAGGAAGCCGTCGAAGGTGGGACGGCCCACCGCGTCCTCCAGCGCGCGCAGCAGCAGGTAACCCTTCTCGTAGGGAATCTGGGAGAAGGCCTCGTCCGGGTCCACGCCGGACAGGTGCGTGCGCAGCGCGGTGAGCTGCGGGTGCGCGCGGAAGTGGTGCAGCGCTTCATCCAGCGAACGGCGCCCCAGGGCCGCGTGCAGCGCCGCGACCTCCGGCCCCGCCAGCGCCTCCAGGATGCGGCGCTCCGCGAAGACGGTGAAGCCTTCGTTCAGCCAGAAGTGCTCCGCGGACGCGTTCGTCACCAGGTTGCCCGTCCACGAGTGCGCCAACTCGTGCGCCACCACGTTCACCAGGCTCTTGTCCCCCGCGATGAGCGTGGGCGTGAGGAACGTCAGGCGCGGGTTCTCCATGCCGCCGTAGGGGAACGACGGCGGCATCAGCAGCAGGTCGAAGCGCTCCCAGTCGTACGGCCCGAAGAGCGACTCCGCGGCCTTGAGCATGTCGTCCACGCCCGCGAACTCGTCCGCCGCGTCCTCCAGCGCCTCCGGCTCCGCCCACACCCGCGAGCGCGGCCCCAACTCCTTGGACGTGAGGCTGCCCACCGCGAACGCCAGCAGGTACGGGGGCACCGGCTGCGGCATCTCGTAGTGCTCCTCCGCCTCCACGCCGTGCTCCTCGCGCGCCACGAACGAGGCCGCCATCACGGACTTGAGCTGCTTGGGCACCCGCAGGGACGCGCGGTAGCGGATGCGGATGCGCGGCGTGTCCTGCAGCGGCACCACGCTGCGCGCGTGGATGGCCTGGCACTGGCTGAACAGGAACGGCTGCTGCCCACCCGCCGTTTGCGACGGCGTCAGCCACTGCAGCGCGCTCGCCTCCGGGGACGTGCGGTAGCGCACCGTCAGCTGCTTCAGCCCCGCGGGCAGCTCAATCCGAAGCCGGCTGCCGAGGATGGGTTCAGGAGGGGAGAGGATGTAGGGCAAGGGGCGACCCTGGGCATCCACCACGCCCCGGATGTCCAGGTCGCGGGTGTCCAGGTCGAGGGGACCTGCTGACGCCTCCTTGAGCGTCAGCGTGGCCTCCGCGTGCAGGCGGCGCGTCCGGAAATCGACGCGGGCCTTCCAGTCCAGCGTTTCGGTCTCAGGCTGCGTGCTGTCGTTGTACGAGTGCGGGTCGAGGCGAGCCATGGGGCCCGACTTGTAGTCGGGGAGCCGACCTCCTGGCGAGCACACCCGACGGCAATGCCGGTTGACTTCCGGGTCAATCGCCTACATTTGTGCAGTCCCCTACTTCCTTTTATGGGAGCCGATTTCCGATGACGACCCGGATCCGAAAAGTGGCGGTGCTTGGCGCTGGCGTGATGGGCAGCGGCATCGCCGCGCATCTGGCCAACTCCGGCGTGCGCGCCCTGTTGCTGGACATCGTTCCGCCCCAGGCTGCTCCGGGCGAGGACACCGCTTCCAAGGCGTTCCGCAACAAGTTCTCGCAGGGCGCCATCGCGAACCTGCGCAAGGCGAAGCCCAGCCCCATCGTATCCGAGCAGGTGCTCGCGGCCATTGAAGTGGGCAACCTGGAAGACGACCTCGCGCGCCTGGGCGAGTGCGATTGGATCATCGAGGTGGTGAAGGAGGACCTGGCCGTCAAGCAGGCCCTGTTCGCCAAGGTGGAGAAGCACGCCCGCAAGGACGCCATCATCTCCTCCAACACCTCCGGCCTCTCCATCGTGGGGATGACCGAAGGCCGCGGCGCGGACTTCAAGAAGAACTTCCTGGTCACGCACTTCTTCAACCCCGTGCGCTACATGAAGCTCCTGGAGCTCGTGGCCGGCCAGGAGACGAGCGCGGAGGTCGTGAAGACCCTCCACAAGTTCGGCGAAGAGGTGCTCGGCAAGGGCATCGTCTACGGCAAGGACACCACCAACTTCATCGCGAACCGCATTGGCGTGTACGGGATGATGCGGACCATCTCCGAGATGCAGAAGACGGAGATGTCCATTGAAGAGGTGGACAAGATCTTTGGCCCGGCCATGGGCCGTCCCAAGTCCGCCGTCTTCCGCACCGCGGACATCGTGGGCCTGGACACGTTCACCCACGTGGCGAAGAACTGTTACGACACGCTGACGCACGACGAAGAGCGCAACGTCTTCGCCGCCCCGGACTTCCTCCAGAAGATGGTGGAGAAGAAGATGCTGGGCGACAAGAGCGGCGGCGGCTTCTACAAGAAGGACCGCTCCTCCGGTGGCAAGGACATCCTCGCGCTGGACCTGAAGACGCTGGAGTACCGGCCGCAGGCGAAGGTGCGCTTCGACTCGCTGGGCGCCGCGAAGGACATCGAGAACGTCAAGGAGCGCGTGGCGTCCGTGATGAACGCGGATGACAAGGCCGGCAAGTTCGCCGAGCGCGTCACCCTGGACGTGCTGGCGTACTCCAGCCGCCGCATCCCGGAGATCGCGGACGACCTGGTCAACGTGGACCGCGGCGTGCGCTGGGGCTTCGGCTGGGACCTGGGGCCCTTCGAGGTCTGGGACGCCTACGGTGTCCAGAAGGGCGTGGAGCGCATGAAGGCGCTGGGCCTCAAGCCCGCCGCCTGGGTGGAGGAGATGCTGGCCAAGGGCCGCACGTCCTTCTACGGCGTGCAGGACGGCCGCGACACCTACTGGGACATCCCGTCCAAGTCCGTGAAGCAGGTGTCTGAGAACGCGCGCACCTTCCGCGTGGAGTACCTCAAGCGCGGCAACAAGAAGATCACCGGCAACGACAGCGCGTCGCTGTGGGACATGGGCGACGGCGTCACGCTCTTGGAGTTCCACTCCAAGATGAACTCCATCGACGATGACATCATCGCGATGATGAACACCGCGCTGGATGAGACGGAGAAGAACTTCAAGGGCCTCGTCATTGGCAACGACGGCTCCAACTTCTCCGCCGGCGCGAACATCATGGCCATGCTGATGGCGGCCAAGAGCGAGGACTTCGACTCCATCCGCAAGATGGCGTCCGCGTTCCAGGCGGCCAACCAGCGCATGCGCTACAGCCCCGTGCCCGTCGTGACGGCGCCCTTCAACCTCACGCTGGGCGGCGGCGCGGAGGTCACCATGGGTGGCAACGCGGTGCAGGCCAGCGCGGAGCTGTACATGGGCCTCGTGGAAGTGGGCGTGGGCCTCATCCCGGGCGGCGGCGGCACCATGATGCTGCTGCGCAACGTGTTCGGCGGCTACGCGGCGGACAAGGACTTCGACTCGCTGCCCTTCCTCAAGAAGGTGTTCCTCGCCATCGGCATGGCGAAGGTCGCCACCAGCGCGGAAGAGGCTCGCGAGACGGGCTTCCTGTCCCAGCAGGACGGCATCACGGGCAACCGCGACTTCCTCCTGTCGGACGCGAAGTCGCGCGTGCTGGGTCTGGCGAACGGCGGCTTCCGCCCGCCGCGTCCCACGCGCTTCCGGCTGCCGGGCCCCAACGGCGCGGCCACCATCGACATGATGCTGTACGACATGCAGCTCAACAATCAGATCAGCGCCCACGACCGGAAGATCGCCCAGAAGCTGGCGCGCGTGCTCTCCGGTGGTGACACCAGCCCGTCCGTGCTGGTGACCGAGGAGAAGCTGCTGGAGCTGGAGATGGAAGCGTTCCTGAGCCTCATCGGCGAGGAGAAGACCCAGGACCGCATGATGTTCATGCTCGAGAAGGGCAAGCCGCTGCGCAACTAGCGCGAGGCGTTTACCCAATGGTTTTCCAGACGCGAATTCCGAAGCACGCCCGGACGGTGTCCGGGCAGGGAGACATCTAAAATGTCCGGTCGAGTCGTGATTGCCAGCGCGGTGCGCACCCCCTTCACCCGCGCCCACAAGGGAGAGTTCAAGGACACGCGGCCGGATACGCTCGCGGCCCTTGCCATCAAGGAGGCCGTCGCCCAGGTCCCCGGCTTGAAGCCGGCGGACGTGGAGGACGTCATCATGGGCTGTGCCATGCCGGAGGCGGAGCAGGGCATGAACGTGGCCCGCAACGCGAGCCTGCTCGCCGGCCTGCCGGACACCGTTCCGGGCCTGACCATCAACCGCTTCTGTTCCTCCGGCGTGCAGTCCGTGGCGCAGGCGGCGCAGGGCATCAAGTCCGGAATGCTCCAGGTGGCCGTGGCCGGTGGCACCGAGTCCATGACCATGGTGCCCATGGGCGGCAACAAGGTCTCCGCCAACCCGGAGATCATGCAGAAGCTGCCGGAGGTCTACACCTCCATGGGCGCGACGGCGGAGAACATCGCCTCCCGCTACAACGTCACCCGTGAGGACGCGGACAAGTTCGCCGCCGAGTCCCAGCGCCGCGCGGCCACGGCCCGCGAGCAGGGGAAGTTCAAGGAGGAGATCTTCCCCGTCACCACCACCATGTTCGACGAGGACGGCACCCAGAAGCAGGTGACCGTCTCGGTGGACACCATCCTGCGCCCGGAGACGACGGTGGAGGGCCTGGCCAAGCTGCGCCCGGCCTTCAACGCCAAGGGCGTGGTGACGGCGGGCAACGCGTCTCCGCTGACGGACGGCGCGGCGGCCGCGGTGGTGATGAGCGAGGAGAAGGCGAAGGAGCTCAACGTCAAGCCGCTGGGCTACTTCGTGGACTACGTGGTCGCCGGCGTGCCGCCCGAAATCATGGGCGTGGGCCCGGTGCCCGCCATCCGCAAGCTGCTGGAGCGCAACAAGCTGAAGGTGGAAGACATCAGCGTGTTCGAGCTCAACGAGGCCTTCGCGGCGCAGGCGCTGCACTGCATCCGTGAGCTGGGCATCCCCCAGGACAAGGTGAACCCGAACGGCGGCGCCATCGCCCTGGGCCACCCGCTGGGCGTGTCCGGTGCGCGCATGGTGGCCACCATCCTGCGCGAGCTGAAGCGCCGGGACGGCCGCTACGGCGTGGTGAGTATGTGCATCGGCGGCGGCATGGGTGCCGCGGCGCTGGTGGAGTTGGCGAAGTAATCCGCTTCCGCTTCGCGCCCCCTGGTGGCTTCAAGGGGGCGCGAGGTGGACTGTCAGGAGGCCGGGGCGTCCGGGTCGTTCACCGGGACGCCCGCCAGGCGCAGCACCCGCAGCGCGTTGGTGGTGTCCACCACCCCCTGCCGGAGCCGGTAGTCGAACACCATCTTCCCGTCCTCCAGGTGGTCGCGGAAGTGGACGTTCACCACGTGCGAGCCCGGCTCGTCCGCCAGCACCGCCAGGGACAAGTCATGCGTCGTCACCGCGCCACACGCGCCGGAGGCGAGCAGGAGCCGCAGCACCTCGCGTGAGGCAATCTGCCGTTCGCGGGTGTTGGTGCCCAGCAGGATTTCGTCCAGCAGGAAGAGCGCCTGGCCCTTCGCGGCCGCCGCCGCGTCCAGCACCATTTTCAGCCGCAGCACCTCCGCGTGGAAGTACGACACGCCGCGCTCCAGCGAGTCCTTCACGCGCATGCTGGTGAGCACCTGCACTGGAGACAGCCGGAACGACGCCGCGGACACCGGCGCGCCCGCCAGCGCCAGCACCACGTTCGCGCCCAGCGCGCGCATCAGCGTCGTCTTGCCGCTCATGTTGGAGCCGGTAATCAGCAGCGCGTGACGCGGGCCGGGCAGGGACACGTCGTTGGGCACGGGCGCGTCCAGCAGCGGGTGTCCCAGCGCGGTGGCCTCCACGCTCGGGCCCTGGGCGTGCAACTCGGGCCAGGTGAAGGCAGGGCGGTCATGGGCCAGTCCTCCCAGGCAGCAGAGGGCCTCCAGCTCCGCGAGTCCCTCGAACCACTGACGCACGTCGCGGCCGTGGGCGGCGCGCCAGTTCTCCAGCGCGAAGAGGGCGTGGATGTCCCAGAGCGTGACCCAGTGGACCAGGGGGTGGAACTGGTGCCGCTTGAACTCGATGAGCGAGAACAGCCGGCTGAAGCGCTGGAACAGCACGGACACCGCCGGGCCGCTCTGCGCCCTCAGGCCGGACTGGAGCTGCTTGAGGCGTGGATGCTCGAAGGTCTGCTTCTCCACGCGCTCGAAGATGGAGGCGTAGCGCACGAAGCCGCGCTCGCCGCGCTCCACGGCCTCGTCCATCTGCCGCAGCGTGCGGCGCGTGGCCACGGCGATGCCCAGCTGTGCGAGCAGCCCCACCCAGACGGTGCTGTCTGGAATCACGCCAACAGTGCCCAGGATGAAGAGGGTGAGCGTTATCAGGGGCAGCACGATGGCCAGGGGCCGTGCCCAGCGGATGGCGTCCAGCGAGGGCCCGGCTTCCGCCCACTGGATGAAGAGGGCCGGGTCCGCCTTGTCCTTCGCCACCACGCGAGCGTCCACGCAGAGGTCCTGGCGGAAGTCCACGCTCGGGGCCAGCTCGCGCGCGGCGCCCTGCCGGGTCACCACCGTCTCCGCGGTGGCGGGGGAGGACAGCCACGCGGCCAGCCGCTCCTCACCCGCGCGCGTCGCAGTCTCGTTGATGAGCTGGAAGAGGCTGCCCTGGCCAAAGACATCCAGGTCCGTGGCGTAGAGGTGGTTGGGGGAGAGGAACCGCTCGCCCTTGTCCGTGAAGGAATGCCAGCCGCCCTCCAGCCTCGCCAGGCCGCGCTCGTTGAGCAGGACGAAGAGGCGCGCGCGCTGCTCCTTGAGGAACACCTGGTGGTGCAGCACCGCCAGCAGGCCATAGACGGCGAGCGCCCCGGCCGCGGCCCACCACCAGGGCTTGGGCAGCCGGCCCATCAGTGTCAGCGCTGCGATGACCAGCGCCGCCACGAAGGCCACGGTGCGCAGGTTGGCGTACCGCGCGCTGACGCGGTCCAACTCCGTCAGGTCCGCCTGGGCGGCGGCGCGGCGGTCGGTGTACGTGCGATGCGGGCTCTGGGACTCGGTCGGGGCGGGCACGATGGTCGCGCATGCTGTGCGGCCCCCCGTCCGAGGGCAAGCGCTCAACGCGTCCCGTCACGCTTCGATGCCAGTCGAGGACAGCCGTTGGACGGGGGCACGATGCGCAGGGGGCCTGGACCCGGCTTCCAGCGTCGAGCGGGCTCGCGGTTGACTCCCAAGGGGCCTCCGGGATTTGAATGCGGCCCATGAGGGACGGTCGGGCCGGCCGTGCCTCATCGAGGGGGCTCACCCCATGTCGTTACCCAAGGTCGTACTGGGCGGAGGGCTCCTCATGGGCCTGCTCGCCGCGCCTCCCGCCGAGGCCCGCTTCGGCAAGCGCTCGGACTCCACCGAATCGTCGAAGCCCGTCCACGAGGCGACCGCCATCGGTTCGGACCGGGACGACGATTCGAAGAAGGACGACGAGAACAAGAACCGTTCGTCCAAGAGCAAGAGGACCACGGTGTCCTCCACGGACGACAGCTACGAGTACAACTCGAGCGCGTCCAGCGATGCCGCCTCCTTCATCCTGGGCGCCATCTTCGAGCTGCTGTTCCGGGGCATGGGGGAGGCCATCGCCAACACGGGCACCCACCACGGCCACGAGAGTGTGGCTCCGGACGCGCCGCCCCAGCGCAACTCGCTGCGGCACGCCGTGCCGTTCTCCTTCCGCGCGGGCCTGCTGGTGTCACCCCTCAGGGGCGGCACCGGCTTGGACTTCGACCTCGGCTGGGAGGCCCAGCGCTTCGGCATGGACCTGCGGATGTCGCGGCTGACGGGGACGTGGGACACCTCGGCGTACCGCGACACGCGCACCCTGGGGGAGATGCACGTGACGTACTCCCCCCTCGTCCGGGAGGAGCTCCGCCTGCGCATGGAAGCAGGCGTCTCCACCCTGGATGCCCCCGGGCGCGTCTACGTGGCCCCCAGCCTGGGCATGTCCGTGGAGGCGTGCCTGCTGGGCCCCCTGGACGTGGAGGGGCGCCTGCAGATGACGCCCGGGCCCTACCAGCAACTGGACGCGCGCGGAGGGCTCGCGCTGCACCTGGGCAGCCTCATGCTGCGCGGCGGGGTGCGCTACCTCGCGCTGGACTCCGAGGTGGCCCCGCTGGGGCTGCCTCTCGGCTTCACCCCCGAGTTCGGCCTGGGCTTCATGTTCTGAACAGCGCCGTGCGCTGAAAACACCACGGGCCCGGCCGCGGATGCTCTCGCGGTCAGGCCCGTTGGACGTCACGGTCCCCTTGAAGGGACGTGTGGATTACTTCTCCTTGGAGGCCAGCTTGCGCAGGGCCTTCTGGTCACGCACGCAGAGGATGCGGCCGACGTTGCCGAGCACGCCCTCGCGCTTCATCTCGTTGATGAGCGTGGACACGAAGGAGCGCGAGGCGCCCACCAGGTCCGCCAGGTCCTGCTGGGTAATCCCGCGCAGGTCCGTCTCACCGCCGTGCGGGCAGCGCTCGCCGTGCGCCTCCACCAGCGTGAGCAGGGTGTCCGCCAGCCGGGCCGGAACCTCCTTGAAGGTCAGGCCCAGGACGCGCTTGCGCAGCGAGCGCACGCGGTCCGCGTAGGCGCGCACCACGTCCACCGCCAGGGCCGGACGGGCCTCCAGCTGGGCGCGGAAGTCGCGGCCCTCGATGCTCCACACCTCGGCCTCGCCCGCCGCCACGGCCATCTCCTCGATGGGCGTGCCTTCCGGGCGGAACAGCTCGCCGAACAGGTCGCCCGGGCGCAGGATGGACACCACCGAACGGGTGCTGTTCTTGCCAATGCGCATCAGGCGCACGCGGCCGGACTTCAGCAGGTACACGCGGTCAGACGTGTCGCCGGGGCGGTAGATGGTCGAGTTGTGCGGGAAGGACTCGACCTTGAAGTACCCCTTGAAGTCGATGGCCTCCTGGCCGGGGACCAGCTTGTTCGCGGTCACCATCATGCCGGACGACGTCGCCTGCAGCGGCGCCACGACGTTGGAACCGATAGGGCCGAGGGGGCGGTTGAAGCCGTGCATGGGAGACTCCTGGGAAGGCGGAAAGGGATGGGGAAGGTTGGTCGCTGCTGCTGCTGCGGACGGACCTTGCTCTTTCCAAGAGGCGTGCCATGAGCACTTGAACTATTCCCGGGGGAACAGTTCGAGGAATGCCGGGTACTTAGCGCTACACCCCGGTTTGGCCCCCCCCACTGTGTCCAAAACCTGAAACAGAACGTTCAAACAGTCTGATCACTTTGAACGAAACGTTAAACAGGCACACCGGTTTGTCCGGGCTGGGACACTGTCAGGAAGCATCCTTCACCGGATAAGGGTGCACCTGTGGACCCTGCCCCTGTGCGAGACCGAACTTTTGAAGCTTTCGTTCAAGCGTTGGACGGCTGATGCCCAGGATCTGACACGTGCGTCCCTTGTGGCCCTTGGTGACGGCCATGGCCCGGGCAATGAGCTGCCGTTCGGCCTCTTCCAGGGTGGGGATGAGGCTCACGTCGTCCACCGCGGGGGCCGCGAACATGCCGCCCGCGGCGCCGGGGGCGCGGTGGGGGTC
>NZ_RAWF01000306.1:0-11515 GCF_003612075.1 Corallococcus sp. CA041A | reverse complement strand
GGCATACGAGTTGGGCTCCGGTCTCGTGGGCTCGGAGATGTGTATAAGAGCCAGGGGGATTTCTCGGAAGGCCCTCCGGCACCGGGATGCGGCGCCGGAGGGATGCTTCAGACGGGCGGACGGGAGCCGCCCGCTGGCATCAACAACAGTGGACGTCGATGGACGCGGTGCAGCCGCTGCAGCCCGTGTCCGCCACCAGGTTGGACTCGGTGAGCGCCTGTTCGGTGCGCGCACCTCCCACGAAGAGCGGTCCCGCGGGGTTGGTCATGCCTTGGGACTCCTCATTGCCGGCCAGCCAGCCCTCCACCACATCCTGGAAACTGGGCTTCTTCGTCATGAGTGTTCTCCCTCGCGCCCGGACGGTCGTGGCGAGGGGTGCCATGTGCGCCGGACGCGGAGCGGACGTGAACACAGACACGCCCCGCAATGCCAGACGCATCAGGTCAAAGTCAGACACTCCACAATGACTTGCGCCTGCACGCCACAAGTCCAGCGGGATCCGAACGCGGCATAAGGGATTGCCACCACGAAACGGGCGGCCCCCTGCCCAAGAGGACGAGGAGACCGTGGACCAGGTGACAGGTCGGCCTCGGGGTCGGAGAGCGAGCCCGCCACGCGACATCCGCTGCCGCGAACGCCAGGGGCCTGACAGCCGGGCCCCTGTCCGCTCTTTCCAGGTCAGCAGGGACGCCTAGGATGGCGAGGAGGAGGTGAACGTGGAGCGCCCCATCGCCAGCCCGGAAGATCCGCTGGTCTTCAACGGCATCGATGGCGTCACCGGGCAGTACCTGGTGCCGCCCATCGCATTGCCCGCGGCCGCGGAGGTGGCGGAGCCTCGGGGTGAGGCCGCGTATTTCGAAGCGTGGAGGAAGTGGCTTGAGTTCCTCCCCATGCGTCTCAGCTTCGGCCTGCCACCCGACGCGCCTCCGGAGGACTACACGAAGGCCGGCTGGGGCGTGGTGTTCCCGGCGTCCGCCTCCGAGGAGCTTCGCAAGAGCCTGGAGCCGCTCATCGCCCATCGGCGCGAGCGCATGGAAGAAGCGGACCGGTGCCACGTCCTCACCTACCAGCCCGGTGAGACGGCGCATCAGTTCCTGGAGCGGCACGGAGCGCCCATCGGCGACGTGGAGCCGAGCATCGTTCCCTATTACCTCCTGCTCGTGGGCGGGCCTGACGTCATCCCGTTCGACGTGCAGCACTCGCTCTCCCTGTCGTACGCCGTGGGCCGGCTCTCCTTCGACACGCCCGCGGAGTACGGGCGCTATGCGGACAGCGTGGTGGCGTATGAGACGGGCGCTTCCGTACCCAATCACCGCCAGGTGAGCTGGTGGGGACCCAAGCACCCTGGGGACCGCTCGACGGAGCTCAGCGCGGACAACCTCGTCGCTCCGCTCGCCCGTGGTGCGCCGTTGGATCACCCTCCCCAATTGTCGAAGACGGTCGCCGCGAAGGCCCGCTTCGCCAGCCGTGAGGCCATCGAGGATGACGCAACCCGTGAATGGTTGCTGGCCGCGCTCCATGGCCGCGACGTGCGCCCGGCGGTGCTCTTCACCGCGTCCCATGGCGTGGGCTTCAAGGCGAATGATCCGCTCCAGCTCACGAAACAGGGCGCCCTGCTGAGCCAGGATTGGGCCGGATTTGGCGCGATGGCTCCCGCGCACTACGTGGCGGCGTCGGACATCCAGGACGACGCGCGGCTCCATGGCCTGGTGGCGTTCTTCTTCGCCTGCTTCGGCATGGGCACGCCCGCGAACGACGAGTTCCCGCTCCATGCCTCGCGCAGTGGTGACGCGCTCGCGAGTGCTCCCTTCGTCGCGGCCCTGCCCCGGCGGCTCCTGGCCCATCCCAACGGCGGCGCGCTGGCGGTGATCGGCCACGTGGAGCGGGCGTGGGGCTTCTCCATCAAGCCCCTGCAGATGACCCAGACGACCATCCACCCGTTCCGCAACACGCTCTGGAAGATCATGGCGGGCATGCCGGTGGGTCACGCGCTGCGCGACTTCCGCGACCGGTTCTCCGCCGCCAACAACATCCTGCTGACGCACCTGGATGCCAACACGTCCAACGGCAAGCTCCAGCCTCGCGAGCTGCTGCACCGGTGGATCGAACGCAACGACGCTCGCAACTACGTGGTGCTCGGCGATCCCGCCGTGAGCATCCGGCACAACGACCTGCAGGCGCTTCCCTGAAAGGAGCATCGACCCATGCGAACGCTCATTCTCAGCGACCTCCACCTCGGCAACGGTGGCCCCTACGACATCTTCGCGGGTGCCGCCGAGCTGCCCGCCCTCTTCGATTCCTTCACCCGCACGCCCACCCACGTCGTCCTCAACGGGGACAGCTTCGACTTCCTGCTCAACGACGACCCATTGGCGGTGGACCCGAAGCGGACGCTGGAGCAGGCCCGCGCGCTGGTGACATCCGCGGCGACCGCGCCCGCGCTGAAGGCGCTCGGGCGGGTGCTGGCCGCGGGAGGCCGGGCGACGATGGTGGTGGGCAACCACGACCTGGAACTGGCGCTTCCGGACGTCCAGGAGGTGATCCGCTCCGCGCTGGGCCAGCCCAAGGACATCGCTTCGCGGCTGGAGTTCCGGGACGGCA
Organism: Corallococcus sp. CA041A; assembly: GCF_003612075.1. Taxonomy (NCBI): domain Bacteria; kingdom Pseudomonadati; phylum Myxococcota; class Myxococcia; order Myxococcales; family Myxococcaceae; genus Corallococcus; species Corallococcus sp. CA041A. The sequence goes on along the minus strand of NZ_RAWF01000306.1, from coordinate 8,914 downwards.
CCGCGCCCCTGCAGCTGGAGGTCGGCGGTTCGCGCGTGCTGGTGACGCACGGCGAGCACACCGACGTGGCGAACCGCATCGACTACGACTCGCTCCTGTCGTCGGAGCGGGCGAACCGCTTCCGCTATCCGCCGGGTTCGGTGCTGGTGAAGACGCTGCTCAACCCGCTCAAGCACCAGCACCGCATGCGGTACATGGACCTGCTCAAGCCGGACTTCGAGGGCGCGGTGATGGTGGCGCTCGGCGTGAAGCCCGACGCGCTCCGGGTCCTGTTCAACGCGGGGACGCTCACGCTCATCCGGCGCCTGCTGGACAACCGGGGCCTCGCGCCGGCCTTCGCGCTCGAACCGATGGACGCGGTGGGCGGGTCGGACGCGGACGTGCACCTGGCGCGCAGCCTGGCGCGAGTGGACCTGAAGGACGACGAGGTGGACGCCCTGCTGTCGGTGCTCGACCCGGAGAAGCTCAACGCCTTCGACAACCCGGAGGCCCTGGGCCGTGCCCGGCTGAAGCTGGCCAAGGCGGGGTTCGCGTTCTACGCACGCCTGCACCGCGCGGTCGCTGGCAGGACCGGCACGGACTACTTCGCCCTGGAGCCCGGCAAGGACGAGCTCGCGGAGACCGCGCGGCTGGGCAAGAAGTACAACCCGCAGGCGGTGGTGATGGGCCACACGCACGCGGCCCGCTGGCACGAGGGCGACGGCCCCCTCTACGCCAACACCGGCACGTGGATCTCCCTCCTGCGGCTCCCCGCCCCGGAGGCCTCCGACGAGGAATGGGGCGAATACCTCGCGGAGCTCCAGGTCAATCCGTCGCTGGACCCGGCGAAGCAGAAGCACGCGAAGCTGGAGCAGCGCTTCACCTTCGTGGAGGTGGAGCCGAACGCTTCGGCGCGAGGCGCGACGCTGCGCCTGTCGCAGTGGACGGATCAGGGCCCGAAGACACTGCGCAGCGCGGAGCTTCCGGCCGGGAGCTGAGGTCCGCGCTCAGCGGGAGAGTTGGGGACGATCCGCAATGGCGGACAGCACGCCGTGCAGCAGGGCCAGCACCACGGCGACCCCGAGCATGTACGGAGCGATGACCTGAAGGCCCCATCGCTCCGCCATGACACCCGCGAGGCTGGGGATCGCCGCCACGCCCGCCGTCGCCGCGCTGACCTGGAAGCCCACCGCGTGCGCGGAGACATCTAGACCCACGCGGCGCGGCGTCACCGACATCAGGGCCGGGAAGATGGGCGCCAGCGCCAACCCCAGCAACGCGAGCCCCAGCGCGGGCGGCACGGCGGGAATCGCGAACAGGGCCGCGCCCACCACCGCCAGCACCGTGCTCGCGCGCAGCATCCGCACCGGACCGATGTGTTCGACGACGAAGCCTGACAGCACGCGTCCCACCAGCAGGCTGCCCCAGTAGATGCTCACGCAGGTGCCCGCCGCGGCGGTGTGCAGGCCCCGGCCTTCGGTGAGCACGGTGAAGCTCCACTGGCCCGCCGTCACCTCCACGCCCGTGTAGAAGAAGAACGTGAAGATCTGCAGCCACACGCGGGGCCGGCGCACGGCCTCCATGGCGGACGCGGTGGGCACCTCCGCGCGAGGCTCCTCGCCGGGCGCCGCCACCTGTGCGTCCCACAACCGGCGCATCAACAGGAACGTCAGCGCCAGCGTCCCCAGCACCACGGCGAGGACCGCATAGCCGGTCCTCCAACCCGCCCCCCGAGCAAGCAGCGCGGTCATCAACACCGGCCCGACCGCGGCCCCCACGCTGTAGGCCGCGTGAAGCCAGCTCATGTGCTTGGGACCGAAGTTCTGGGCCGCGTAGTTGTTGAGCGCGGAGTCGATGGCGCCCGAACCGAAGCCGATGAAGCAGGCGGCGGCCAGGAACAGCACGAACAGGGGCACGGTCGCGTAGCCCGTGAGCCCCAGCGCCACCGAGCCGGTGCTCAGCGCCAGCAGCAGCCCCAGGTTCATCGCCCGCATCAGCCGGCCCGCGAGCAACCCGGAGATGAAGTACGCGACCGCGGCCGTCCCCAGGATGGCGCCCATCGTCGCCTGCGACAGGCCGAACGTGCTTCGCAGCGACGGCCACGCGACCCCCAGCACCGCGTCCGGCAACCCCAGGCTGACGAAGGCCAGGTAGGCAAGCGTGAGAAGCGCGGGACGCGGACGGGGCACGGGCGAAGACGGGCTCACGCGGCGCACCGTAGATCGCGGTCGGACATCCCGTGGGGACATCGCGGTCACATTCCCCCGCCGGGGTCTTGACCTTGACACCAGTGTCAGGCCCGAAGCTCTCGGCCATGGAGTCTTCAGGAATGAGAAGGAAAGAACCCGACCGGGTCTGCCCGCCGGGAGCGGACCGCGGAAACCTGTCCGACAGTAGGACAGGTTTTGAACCGGCTCGACCGGGAGGGGCCCCATGGATGTTGGGGGTCCTGGCATCCGGATTCAGGAGCGCAGGATGAACATCGGAGAACTCGCCCGGCGCACGGGCAGCAGTGCGCGGTCCATCCGCCACTACGACAAGGCGGGGCTCGTCGCTTCCCACCGCCGCGACAACGGCTACCGCGACTTCGACGAGGTCGCCGTCCCCCAGGTCATGCAGGTCGCGAGGATGATCCGCCTGGGCTTCTCCCTGGAGGAGATCGCCACCTTCCCGCCGTGCATGCTCCGGCAGGTCACGGACGCCATCTGCCCGGACGCGCTCGCCGCCCACCGGGAGCGCCTGGCGGAGGTGGAGCGGCAGCTCTTCGACCTCGCCCGCCTGCGCGAGCGGCTCATGGCCCTGCTTCCCCCCAACGAAGGAGTCCCCCATGAACCGTCGTGACGTGATGAAGACAGCCCTCGTGGGCACGGGGCTGTTGCCAGGCCTCGGGCTCGCGGCCACGCCCGCGAAGGCACCCCGCAGGCCCCGGACGTTCCTCCTGGTCCACGGCGCGTGGCACAACGCCCTGCACTGGACGCGTGTCGCGGAGGCGCTCACCTCGAAGGGACACCAGGTCGTGGCCATCGACCTGCCCGGCCACGGACTCAACGCGCGCTTCCCCGCGTCCTATCTCACGGGCGACGCGGCGCGCTTCAAGGAGGAGCGCTCGCCCCTGGCCGACGTCACGCTGGACGACTGCGCGGACGCGGTGGTCGCCGCGCTGGAGAAGCTCCAGGGCGGCGCAAAGCCCGTGCTCGTGGGCCACAGCGCGGGTGGCACTATCATCACCCGCGCGGCGGAGAAGGCCCCGCACCTCATTGGCCGGCTGGTGTACCTGAGCGCCTACGTCCCGCTTCGCCTCCAGAGCGCCAGCGGCTACGGCGCACTGCCCGAGGCCCACACGCCCTACAGCGCGTCACTCTTCATTGGCGACGCCGCGAAGTTGGGCGCGGTGCGGATCAATCCGCGCGGTGATGCGGCGTACCGGGAGGCCCTGCGCGCGGGCTTCTACCATGACGTGGACGAAGCAGCCTTCCTGCCCTTCGCGCTCACGCTCACGCCCGACATCCCGGTGTCCCTCTGGATTGGCAAGGTCGGCGCCACAAAGGAGCGCTGGGGCCGCATCCCACGCAGCTACCTGCGCTGCGCCCAGGACCGCGCCCTGGTCCCCGCGCTCCAGGACCTGATGATCCGCGAAGCGGACGCCTTCACACCCGGCAACGCCTTCACCGTGGACACGCTGGACACGTCACACTCCCCCTTCGCGTCCCAGCCCCAGAAGCTGGCCGCGCTGTTGGACGGACTGCGCTGAAGCCGCGGCCTCTGAGGGCAGGCGTGTCGGTGCCGACCGATACCGTGCTCAGCATGACAAACACGATCAATGCCTCACGGCGCCGCGTTGCTGCGCTGCTGACCGGAGCGCTGTCCTTGTCCGCATGCACTGAAGGCGCCATGGGTTCGGCGGTTGGTGTGCGCAGATGGGTGGGGCCGCAGGTCATGGTCCCAGGCGGTGGGCAGTTCAGGACGAACATCTTCTACGGCCCGTGGCAGTGCAGTCCGCAGCTTATGAACTACTGCCGCGACAAATGCACCGGGGAGGGATTTGCGCTCCAAGGCTGCGTCTGGATCGCGGACGTGAAGATGGACTTCGACGGCAACATGTTCAGAGCGGGGAGCAGGTTCGGTATCGCCAACTGTTGCTGTAACTACCCAGCACTGAGCGTCATCCAGAACGCGACAGCACGGGGACGGTGGGAGTCCATCCGAGATGGATTCCGTGATCGATGGGCGGAGAAGTTCGGCCAGTGGCCGACTGACGCCAGTGGGAACAACTACCCGGCCCACCACATCCGCGACCTCAAGCACGGTGGCAACCCTACCGACTGGGACAACATCATCCCCTATCCGGCCGACCTCCATTCTGGCCTGAATCAGGTCTACAACCAGTGCTACGCAGGACAACCCCCGTGGACGAGCGTCGGGGTCAGCCATCCCTACGGAGAGTAGCCACATGCCGACGATGACCGAACTCCTCGACGCCGTGGCCGCCCAGCACTTCCCACATCCGCCCGCGACGGCAGCGGCAGTCGATGCGTTCGAACTTCGAATGGGCTGGCGCCTGGATCCGGACCTGCGCGCCTTCTACACGCGCTTCGATGGAGCCAGGCTGTTCCGCGGCTCCAACGCGCCCTACTCCATTCTGCCGCTCGCCGAGGTGCGGCGCGCACGGGTCGTCATGTCCCAAGCCGATACGGACGCAGCGGGTCCATCGGACTGGTATGCGGTGTGCCAACTCCAGGACAGCAACTTTGCGCTCCTGGACGTGGGGCAACAGACACATGGGCGCTATCCGCTCCGCGACGGCTACCGCGAGGGATTCCCGGACCCCTACTACTGCCCGGTCATCGCCCACTCGTTCGCGGAGTTCCTGGCGGGTGCGCTGACGTCCGGTGGGAAGTCCTATTGGCTGAAGGCCCTCGAAGAACAGGGCCAGTAACCCCGACGCCACGGTCTTTAGAAGATGGACAGGCCGGTCAGTGTCGTGAACCGGTCTAGCGCCTCCACGCCCGCCACCGAGTTGCCCCGCGCATCCAACCCGGGGCTCCACACGCACAGGCCACAGCGGTTCGGGATGACGGCGATGATGCCCCCGCCCACGCCGCTCTTGCCCGGTAGCCCCACGCGATAGGCGAACTCCCCCGCCGCGTCGTACGTGCCGCAGGTGAGCATTACCGCGTTGACCTGCTTGGCCTGGCTGCGAGTGAGCAGCCTCGACCCGTCCGCGCGCTGCCCATGCCGGGCGAGGAAACCACAGGCCCGGGCCAGGTCCGCGCAGCTCATCGCCAGCGAGCACTGCCAGAAGTAGTGCTCCAGCACCTCCGGGACTGCGCTCTCCATGTTGCCGTAGCTCGCCATGAAGTGGGCCAGCGCTCGGTTGCGGTGGCCGTGATCCGCCTCCGACGCCGCGATGATTGGATCGAAGTCCACGGACGGGTTGCCGCTCTCCGCGCGGAGGAAGTCCCGCAGCGTGCCGCGCGCATCCCCGGTCAGCCGCTGCAACCGGTCCGTGATGACCAGCGCCCCCGCGTTGATGAACGGGTTGCGTGGGATGCCCTGCTCGTACTCCAGCTGCACCAGCGAGTTGAACGGATTGCCCGACGGCTCCTTGCCCACGCGCTTCCACAGCGCGTCCCCGTCCCGCGACAGCGCGAGCGCCAGCGTGAACACCTTGGAGATGCTCTGGATGGAGAACGGCTCGCGCCAGTCCCCCACGCCGTACACGTCCCCCTCCACCGTCGCGAGCGCCATGCCGAAGCGGCCCGGGTCCACCGCCGCCAACGCCGGGATGTACGTCGCGACGCGGCCCTGACCCACCACCGGCCGCACCGCGTCCCAGACCTCCGACAACACCGCCTGGTAGTCCATGTGCCGCCATCCTCGTCCGGAAAGGACGGGGACGCTTTCAGAAATTCCGCGCCGCGGTGTCTGCTGGGGCATGCGCTTCCTCCCGACCACGCTCCTGGCCCTTTCCCTCCTGGGCACCCTCCCCACCGCGTGCTGCAGCAACCCCAGCCCGTCCACCAACGCCTGCCAGATCCCGGAAGAGACGCAGACGGATCCAGGCACGGTCCAGGTGACGCAGCTTGGCTCCGGGGAGCTCAACGCCGCGGGTCAGACGTGGCCCTACCAGTTGCTCAAGCTGGAGGTGCCCGGCCGCGCCGCCACCTATGCGCAGTGGTTCCCGCCCCGGAAGCCCGGCGTGTCCCCCACGGTGGTGCTCACCAAGCCCTACGACGGCATCGCCTGGACCGGCGAGGCCGTGGACGCGAAGTGGGCCACGCGCGGCGCCGGCATCCACCCGGACGACAGCGAGCCACACTACGGGCCGGGCTCGTCCCCCATCGCGTTCACGCCCACCACGCCGGAGCTCATCGCGGGCGAGGCCTTCATCCACCTGTTCCATGACTTCGGCGTGCTCGCCGTCTTCGGCCGCTTCTACGCGGGCGGCGATCTCCAGAATGACCGCGACGACATGAACGCGGGCATGCGCTTCCTGGCCCAGGCCCCCAACGTGGACACCCGCCGCATCGGCATCTTCGGCGGCTCTTGGGGCGGCTACGAGGCGCTCTACGCCGCGGCGGACGCCCCCTCCACCGTGGTGCCCGCCGTGGGCGTCGCCCTGTCCCCGCTGTCCGACTTCGCCGCGGAGGTGGACTACGTGAGTCGCTGGGTGCCGGCGCGCGTGAGCGACCCGGCCATGCGCTCGCGCTACCAGCAGTTCTTCGAGCCCTACTTCCGCCGCATCTACGCCACCACCGGCGGCGACCCCGTCACCCCCGGCACGGACTACACGCGCTGGACCGCCGCCCACCTGGCCAGCACCGTCCAGACGCCGTTCCTCATCCTCCACGACGATTGGGACACGCTCATCCCCGTGGAGCACACGCGCGTGCTCGTCGCCCAGGCCCCGCAGCGTTTCACTCCCATGTACTTCCAGAACCTCCCGGCCGTGGACTGGAACACCCTGCCGCCGGACCACGGACCGCTGCTCAGCGCGCACGGCGGCGTCGTCATCACGCTGAGCCTGGGGCACCTCTTCGTGACGCTGGGCGCGGCGGAGCAACCCCTCTACGTCCCCCACGCACAGGGCACCGTGCGCACGTGGCTGCAGGGCGTGCGCGCCGCCCAGGAGCAGGGCCGCGACGTGAGCGACGTGGTGCCCCGCCTGCTGGAGCTCACCGATCCGCGCGTGCTGATGTTCGAACCCTCTCTGGGAACGCTCCAGCCGGGCGCCACCTTCATCGCCCAGGAGATCAACGCCGTCTGGGGCACGACCTTCACCGACGCCAACGTGCGCTCGGCGCTGGCCCCGGGTCTACCCGCTCCCTGAGCCAGCGCATGCCTGCCCCACCGGTGGCACCCGCCCGAACAGGCATGTCGATCCGCACGTGGCCCATTCGTCGCCAATTTGGACGGGCAATGGGACTGCCCGGAAGGGACGGATGCGACGATGGAACTGACGGTGACGGAGTTCGTGACGCTGGACGGAGTGGTGCAGGCCCCAGGAGGTCCGGAGGAGGACACGAGCGGCGGCTTCACCCATGGCGGCTGGGTGCAACCCCATTTCAGCGAGGAGATGGGGGCGCACATCGTCGACATCTTCTCCCGCGCGGACGCGTTCCTGCTCGGGCGCGGGACGTACGAAATCTTCGCCGGCTACTGGCCGCGCGTGACGACGCCGGACCACCCCATCGCCCGGCCGCTCAACACGCTGCCCAAGTACGTGGCGTCCACCACCCTGCGCCGCGTGGAGTGGACGAACTCAACGCTGTTGGAGGGGGACACGGTCGAGGCGGTGCGCCGCCTCAAGGCCTCGCCCGGCCGCGAGCTCCAGGTGCATGGCAGTGGCGGCCTGCTGCAGACCCTTCTGGCGCATGACCTGGTGGACGTGCTGCACCTGCACGTCATCCCCGTGACGCTGGGCAGCGGCCGGCGCCTCTTCGGAGCGGGAACGCAGCCTCGCATGCTGCAACTGGCCGCGTCCCGAATCACGCCCAACGGGGTGGCGCTGCTCACCTACCGGCGCGCCGGGCCCCTGCGGACGGGCACCATCGGACAACTGGATTGATGCGTCAGCGCAGCCCCGCGAGCTTCGCCAGCTCGCGGGACATGGCGCGCAGTTCCTCCGCGCCCGCCGCGTTCGGGCTCACGTCGAACACCACCTCGTAGCCCAGGCCCGCCTGGTTGATGGACTCCGAGCGCGGGATGCGTGCCTTCAGCACCGGCACCGTCACGTCCTTCAGTGCCTCCTCCATCGCCTCGTTGGTCGCGGGCGTGCGCCGATCCCACAGGTTCACCGCGGCCACCAACTGGCCGCCCTGCTCGCGCACGTCGCGCCACGCGGTCTCAATCTCGCCCAGGCCCTGCAGCGCGAACGCGCCCGTGGGCACTGGCGCCACCACCACGTCCGCGAAGCACAGCACGGCCTCCGTGAATGCGCCGATGCTCGGCGGCGTGTCCACGATGATGACGTCCGGCGTCCACGACAGCGTCTTCAGCGCTCGCGGAATCGCCTGGAGCCGGTGACCCCAGCCGAACAACTCGCGCTCCAGCGCCGCCATGCGCGGTGCCCCCGGCGCGATGAACAGCCCCTGCCGCTTCGGCGACGCCACCACGATCTCATCCAACTTGTGCTTCGGCCGGGGCCCGAACGCATCCGCCACGCACGGGCCTTCACGCGTCTCCAGGCCCAGCACCAGCGACGCATGCGCCTGCGGATCCAGGTCCAACAGCAGCACCCGGCGGCCCGCGTCCGCCAGCGCCGCCGCCACGTGCGAACACAAGGTCGTCTTCCCGACGCCACCCTTGATGGTGCAGAACGCAATCGTTGGCATGGCCCGGGGTCTACCAGGAATCCCCCACGGCGCGGGGCCGCTCCGGATTGGACCACCCGCCCCATCCGGAGCGCTCCAGAATGGTGCAGCCCGCCCTGCCC
>NZ_RAWF01000305.1:0-11642 GCF_003612075.1 Corallococcus sp. CA041A | reverse complement strand
CTGCTGGACGCGATGCTGCCGTTGGACGGGCGGGGGCGCTGGGAGTTCCAGGCGGCGGTGGGGATGCTCTTCGGCATCTTCGTGTGGCTGGTGAACTTCCAACTGCTGGGGCGCGGCTACTTCCCCTGGTTCCTGAGCGTTCCGCAGTTCCTCCAGATTGTGTGGCACGCGGTGTTCCTGGGGCTGCCCATGGCCCTGCTCTTCACCGCGGCCGAGCGCCGGCGCGCGCCCGTGCCCGAGCCCACCCCCTGAGAGGGGCAGGATGGGCGTTTCATAGGGGACGTCCCGGGTCGGATGGGGGAGGCGGAAAAAACGCCAGAGGTAAGGTGACATGACCCGACCTTCAGGGTTATGCCCAGCGCCCGGTGCCATGGAGGCGCTTCGCACCCGGGACAAGGGCATGGACACGGAACTGGCGGGAATCCTCGGCGCGGCGGCACGGAACGTGCGGGTGAAGCTGGGTCTGACGCAGGCGGACGTGGCGGACCGCATCGGCATGGCGTCGGAGGTGTATGGCCGGCTGGAGCGTGGCCACATGCTGCCGAGCGTCCAGAACCTGCGCCGTCTGTGCGTCGTCCTGAACATCCCGCCGCATGACCTGCTGGGGTTGGGTGAGGAGTTCGCGGCGCCGCCGCCGAAGGAGAAGCCCCGGGTGCGGACGGAAGAGGACGTGCCGGAGATGCGGCGGCTGATGCGCAACCTGCGGAGGCTGACGCCGGTGCAGTTGAAGCTGATGAACCTGGTGGCGTCCGCGATGCAGCAGCAGAAGAAGAAGCCCTGAGGGGACGTGGCGTTAGACTGTGCCCACCATGGTTGAAGAGCTGGTGCGGAGGCTGGACCTCAAGCCCCATCCCGAGGGCGGCTACTACCGGGAGACCTACCGCGCGGCGTTCCAGGTGCAGACGCTGCGGGGACGCAGGTCCGCGGGGACGGCCATCTACTATCTGTTGCAGCGGGGGGAGTTCTCCGCGTGGCACCGGGTGGTGGGCGCGGACGAGCTGTGGCTGTTCCACGACGGAGAGCCGCTGGCGTTGCACCTGGTGCACGAGGACGGCCGGGTGGAGTCCCCGGTGTTGGGCCGGGACGTGACGCAGGGCCATCAGCCGCAGGTGCTGGTGCCGGCGGGGGTGCTGCAGGCGGCGGAGTCGCTGGGCGCGTACACGCTGGTGGGCTGCACGGTGTCGCCGGGGTTCGAGTTCGCGGACTTCGAATTGCCGGAGGAGGAGGCGCTGGTGGCCCGCCACCCGGCGCACGAGGCGCTGCTGAGAAGGTTCTCGAAGGCCGGGCGGCGGTAAGGCTCAGGTGCCCCAGGGGCGAAGCGGGGTGAGCAGCCCCGCCGCCTGGAGGCGCGCCTGGACGTCGGCGGCGAGGGCGACGTGGGCGGGGTTGGAGACGCTGAACTTCTCCTGGGTGAGGGTGATGAGCGTGCCCCGGTCCGGGATGTGCTCCACCTGGACGGAGGAGGGCAGCGGGGGCACGGGCCCGCGGAAGTCGGCGAGGTAGGTGACCCAGCCGACGTAGGTGTCGGAAGAGGGCGCTGCCACGAGGTCCCGGTGCTGTTCAGAGGTCGCCAGGGCGAACTCGGGTTTCCATGCGAGCGCCATGGCACGCACCACGCGGGCCATGACGGGCGCGGTCAGCACCCGCTCCGCGACCGGGCCTCGGGCTGGCGGTTCCAGGACACACACCGAGTTCACATGAGGGGATGAGCTCCCGCAGAAGCCGTTGACTGCGGAGGTCTCATCCTCGTTCTCGCCCGCCCAGAGCCAGAAGTTGGAGCTGTCGAGAGACCGATTGCTCTTCCGGCCGAGGAGCTTCGTCAGGGTCGGTGCATCCGTCTGGACCTGAAGCTTGCGAGCCTCTTCGTACGAGTCCGCCGCTTCATGCCAGCGGTTCCATGAAGGCTCGAGCGGGCCGAGCTCCCGGAGGAAGGCTTCCAGGTGCCGGGCGCAGTCCTCCACCGGTTCGGGCCGGGCCAGCCAGTAGCAACCCGCGTAGTAGGTCTCGGTCATGGCTCGGACTCCTCAAGGGACGGGAGGCAATGGAGAGATGTGCACGACTTCAATCTTGAAACGGAGACGGCTGAAAGCCGCACGGAGGAAATCCGCAAAGGGTTGCTCCGCCACGATCCAGCGGATGCGCTTTCCTCCCGCCAATGCCAGCTGACGCCGGGCCTGAGCGCGAAGTCCATCGAACCCAGTGAAGAACTTCTTCATCTGCGCATCATTCTCAAGGAACTTCGCGTAGCCCTCGCCCTTGGCCTCCAGCAGCAAATCGTCGACCAGGTCGTAGCCGTCGAAGTCGACCTCTTCGTCTCCTACCTTGACCCGGTACGCGGACCCCTTCGGCGCTCCAGTCACCTGGGCCTGATAGTCGCGGGCTCGATTGGACATCGCCTCATTCACCTGCACCCACTTGCCTGGGCCTCCGCTGCTGCTCGGAAGAGGCGGGCCCATCGTGGCCATGGCCACCGCCGTGGACGCGAGCGTCACCTCCACCACGCCGTCCACCACTGCCACCGCGCTCACGTCCAACACGCGCGCCGGGTTGAAACCCGCCTGTGTCGAGCCCAACCGCACCGCGTCCGGGAAGCGCGGCATCAAAGAGAGCGCCGACGACAGCCCCACCGTCACTCCGTGACTCACCAACATCGTCACCGCGAGCACGAAGACGCGCGCCACCTCCGGCCCCAGTGCCTGCGCGAAGACCTCCGCTGCCTCCTCCAGCTCCTGGAACGTCTGAGCCCTATCCGTCGCATCCTTCAGCGCACCGCACGCGCGAACCACAGCAAGGAACGACTGCACGCCCACGTACGCCAGGAACACGGCGGCAATCACCGCCGCGGCCTTGGTGAACACAGGCTCCGGAGCCGCGGCCAGCACCACCCAGGACGCAATCGCTCCCGAGACCACGGACACGAAGAACTCCGGATTCAGCGTGTCCTGCAGTGCGGCCCCGATGCTCGCGCGCAGAGGGTCCAGCGACATGCCCACCGCGAGCGTCAGCCGGTCCAACTCACCGAAACCCGCCCCATTCTCCAGCAACGACAGACAGTCCCCCGGAGCCTCATGCGCCCGGCACCACCGTCCGTACCCGTCCCGCAGCATGAACCCGAATCCCAGGTCCAGCTGCGCTCCCTTCTTCGCGACCGTGCGCACCACCCTCGGTGACCGCACCGTCAGCGGCACCTCCAATACCAATCGCGCCAGCGCCGCCTCGAAATCCCGAGCACTGACCGGCACGCGCCGGTCCCAAGTCTCCGGCGCATACGTCGTAGTCCCCCGTTCCGTGCGCAACCGCACCGTGGGCCCGCTGGCGCAGCCCGTGAGCAGCACGAACAACAACATCCACACGCCGGCCCTGTGCGCATTCATAGCGACAAGCATGCGCCCCAAAGACAACGGGGCGGAAGGCCCGTGAGGACCCTCCGCCCCGAAGGGGCACCGCCGTCAACGACAGACGGCTAGTTGTTCTTCACCGTGAAGCTGAAGCTCTGGATGACGAAGTTGTCCACCGAGTCCGTCATCCACACATCCACCGTGTGCGTGCCATCCAGCAACTCATGCGTGTCCAGCGACGCGGTCCACGTGCCGTTCGACTGGAGCGTGCCGGCGCGGATGCCCGACCCGTCCCGCGTGAACGCCACGTTCTTGATGCCGCTCAGCGCATCCGTCACCCGCGCGGTCAGCGTCACCACGCCACCCACCGTGCCGCCCGGAGTCGGCGTCACCATCGTCGCCGTGGGCGCCTGCGTGTCGTAGCGCACCGTGCGCGTCACGCGCGTCGTGCGGCCCGCCTCGTTCGTCGCGTCGATGGTCAGCGTGTTCACGCCCGACGCCAGCGTCACCGACGTCTGGATTTCACCGCCGCCGCGCGGCAGTTGGAACTGCTGGCCGCCAAGCTTCACCGTCGTCGCGGACACGGACGACACGCGAATTACATACGGAAGCGAGTTGTTCGCACGCGGCCCGAACGTGGCCCCGTCCGCCGTGTCCGTCGTCACCGTGGGCGAGCCGGAATCCACGAACACATGCACCACGGCTTCCGTCACGTTGCCCGCGGAGTCCGTGGCGCGCACCAGGATACCCTGCTCGCCGAAGTTCGGCAGGCTCACCGGGTGCGTCACCGAACCGGTGCCGAACTCCAGCAGCGTGGTGTTCACCCACTGCGTCTCCACGCGCGTCGGCGTCTGCTCGTCAATCTGGCTGATGACATCCACCAACCCGCCCACCACCTGGCCAGACACCGGCGACTGGATGGTGATGACCGGCGCCACGCGATCCACCGTCAGGTTGATCTGCTTCGTGGTGACACCGCCCAGGTTGTCGCGGCCCGTGAGCTGGATGATGTTCGGCCCTTCCACCAGCTCCACCGGCACGTAGACCAGACCGCCGCTCAGCTCGGGGTTCACCACCACCGGGGCGCCGCCGTTCACGATGAACGCCGCGTAGGTGATGAAAGCGCCGTTGGTGGCCGGCTTCACGAAGCCCCACGCGTTCAGCGTCGTCTCGCGGAGGAACGCGGGCTGGTTGCCCATGATGACCTCCGGCGCCGTGTACGGATAGGGATTGATGACCAGCGTCTGCGCCGCCGTGCTGCCCAGCAGGTTCGGGCTGGCCGGCTGCAACGTCACGCCGGAATACACCGCACGGTAGTCCTGCGCGCCCGTGGCGGACCACGTGTCCGTCGCGATGGTCCAATTGAGGGAGAACACGCCGTCGCCGTCCGCGTCGTCATCCGCGCCAATCGCAACACCCGCCACGAAGAACGTCACCACGCCCTTCTTCGACCCCGTCACCACGGCGTTGGTCGACGCATTCCGCACCCGCGCGGACAAGGTCGCCTGATTGCCAATGGTCACGCTCGCGTTCGCCGCCGGAGAGAGAATCGTGGTCGTCGTCGCCACGCCCGTCACCGGAGGCTCCGGCGGCGTGTACGTCCGCACGCGAGCCGACGCCGACACGCCCGCCGCGCCACCCGACGCCGCCGTCACCGTGACCTCCGACAAGAGCGACGGCAGCAGGTTCGCAGGCGCACGCACCGTCACCGTCACCGTGGACTCCGCGCCGGAGGCCAGGAACACCGTGGGCCGGCTCAGCGTGGCCGTCCAGCCCGGCAGGCCGCCCGCGGTGCTCAGCGTGTACGTGTCCGCCTGGTAGCCGTGGTTCTTCACCTTGAGGGTGTAGGTCGTCTCCTTCGGCTCCAGGTTGGGGATGGAGAACATCTTGGTGTCCTCGCCCACCACGGACACCTCCACGCTGAAGTCGCCGAAGCACGCCAGGCCCAGCGACGCGAACGTCGTCGGGATGTCCCGCGCCGGGGACGCCGGCTCCCAGCCACCGTCCGCCGCCTGCTTCGTCTTCAGCCACTCAATCGCGTTGAACAGGCGCGCGTTGCTCGCCGGCTCCTTGCCCGCGAGGCACAGCGAGTACACGGCGATGCCCGTGGCGAAGTCGTCGGACGCGTCCGTCGGCAAACGCCCCCAGCCCTTGCCGCTCACCGAGGGCATCGCGATGAGCTGGTTCGCCAGCGTGTTGATGGTGGTGGTGTTCACGCCATTGGCGCCCGGCCCCGCGGCCTTCAGGCCCACGATGGCCCACGACTTCTGGAACGTGTACGGCATGCCGTCGTCGAAGACGCCCGTGGTGGCCGTGTTGATGTTGGCCCGCAGGTACGCGGCCGCCTTGTCGATGGCCGCCTGGTACTGCGCCGCCTTCGCCGGGTCCACGCGCTGCTTCGCCTGCGCCAGCGCCACGATGTATCGCGCGGTGATGGGCACGTTGCCGTGGTTCACCGGCGTGCCGCTGTGGTCCTCGTTCCACCGGCCGCTGGACTGCTGCATGCCCAGCGCCCAGTTGGCCGCCATCACCAGCGCGCTGCTGTACTGCGTGGACACGTACTGGTCGAAGCCCGCCAGGCCGAACGACGCCCAGCCCGTCTTGGAGTTCGGGAACGAGGACCCCTGATACAGCCAGTGACCGGAAGGCAGCTGGTCCGTCTTGATGCGCGCCGTGATGGCGTCCAGGTTCTGCTGGAGCGTGCGCCCGTTGGTCGCCGCCTGCGCCATGTTGTAGCCATTGGCCTTGGCGCTCGACAGGCCGAACACCGCCGCGCCCTGGCGGTGGCACGCGATGCAGTTCTCGTGCGTGGTCCAGTTGGCCACGTCCGCGCTCAGGAATTGGATGGCCTTCTGCGTGGCCTCCGTGTTGGTGGCGGCGGCGGCCGGGAGGCTGAAGGCCGACAGCACCATCACCGCGAACGTGACGAGTCGCGCCGCCCAACGGGGCGACGAACGGGATACGGCTGATGACATGAGGGAACGTCCAGGGGCCTACGGGTGGGCACACCCGGACGCGAGGCTCAGGGCCCCCAGCGCACACCCCGGCCCGTCCACCCGCGCCTCACCTCCGCGCCCCGGTGATCCGAAACCCGCGTCCGGCTGGAAGAAGCACCCCGCGAAAGGCGTGCGGGGCTAGAATACTCAAGTTTGGCTGTAACTGTCCAGGGAGGGGCAAAGCGCCCAAGCCTTAGAAATCAAGGACATACGGCCAGTCGTGCGAGTCCCTAGGGACTCAGCCTTCCTGTGAACCGCGAGTGCGCTTCCACAGCTCGCGCAGCAGGATGATCCCGAACTGGGAGTCATTGAGGATGTACCGGCGCCACAGGCGCTTGGGCTCGTGGGTGAGGCGGTAGAGCCACTCGAAGCCGGCCTTGGCGATCCACTCGGGGGCGCGCTTGGCGGTGCCGGCGATGAAGTCGAACCCCGCGCCGATGCCGATGGCCACCGTGGGCCCCAGCTTCTGGGCCACCTGGGAAATCCAGACCTCCTGCTTCGGGCTGCCCAGCGCGACGAAGAGCAGGTGCGGGTCCTGCTCCCGGATGCGCGCGACGATGGGATCATTCTGCGCGTCGCCCGCGTCCAGGTTCACCATGGGCGAGTCCCAGCCCACGACCTCGATGCCGGGGTACTCCGCCTGGAACTGCTTGCCCACCTTCTCCGCGACGCCGGGGCCCGCGCCCAAGAGGAAGATGCGCCACTTCCGCTCGGCGCCCATCTTCACCAGCGGGAGGATGAGGTCGGAGCCGGCGATGCGCTCCGGCAGGGACACGTCCAGCATGCGCGACGCCCAGACGATGGGCATGCCATCGACGACCGAAATGGTGGCCTTGGAGTACGCGTCGCGGAAGCGCGTGTTCGTCTCCGCGAGCACCACGTGGTCCACGTTGGCGGTGAAGACGTAGCCGCCCTGGTGCGCGTCCACCAGCTCGCCAATGGCCGTGATGGCCTCCGGGAACGTGAGCTGGTCGATGGTGAGCTGGCCGATGTTCAGGCGCGGGCGAGGGGAAGCGGCGGCGGGGGCGTGTACGGTGGTCAAGGCGTCGTCTTCACTTCACCGTGAGGTCCAGCACGGTGATGGAGTAGGGGGGAAGGCGCTGCGACAGGGTCTGCTCGGCCTGCTTGCCGGTGGCCTGTTCGGTGAAACCGCCCGGCGCGCCCGAGTAGCCCATGACGCGCACGGTGTTGAGCGAGCCGCAGCCCTTGAACTCCAGCTGGGCCTGGGCGGCCTGCTCGGGGTCGAAGTTGAGCAGCACGGCGGTGAGCTTCTTGCCGGAAGCATCGCGGGACGCGAAGAGGCTGGTGCCTTCCGCCGCGGTGGTGGACAGGCCGTTGTCCTGGAAGCGGCCGCCCCGCCCGTCGAAGTCGCGGTACGCGCGGAACGCCCAGAACGTGGGGCTGTTCTCCGCGGGGTACTGCCAGAAGAACGCGGACGTGAGCCCCTGCTGCCCGAAGCGGCCCAGGGCCTCCGCCTGCGCCAGGCCGCCGCTCATGTGCTTCATGGCGCCGAAGTTGTACTCGCCAATGGACATGCCCCGGCCGGGGTAGTTCTCCGAAATCCACTGCTTCACACGAGGGATCAGCTGGATGGGCTCGGCGATCCAGGACTCGTCCTTGTAGGTCGGATCCCACAGCGCGCGGGTGGAGCGGATCCGCCGCGCGTTGGTGTCGGGGTCGGTGGCGCCCTCCAGGCCCAGGCCCACGTTGGTCTGCGGGTAGAAGTGCACGTCCACGACGTCCAGCAGGCGCACGCCGGTCTTCTTCTCGTGGTCGCGCAGCTCGCGCAGGTACCAGGGCAAAAGGGGCACGTCGCCGTGCGCGCGGCGGTCCGTGTACGGCGGGCGGCCGGGAGCGAAGTCCGCGGCGGACCAGAAGTAGTTCGTCCAGCCCCACTCGGCGGGACCGGCGATGACCGCTTCCGGATCCGCCTTCCGCACGGCGGTGCCGTACTCGATGGTGCGCTTGAGCAGCTCGTCGTAGGTGAGCGGCTCAGGGTGCACGTCCCGGTGCGTGGAGCTCCAGAGGGCGGGCTCGTTGTCCAGGATGTACATGTTCACGCCGCGCCTGGCGGCCTTGAGCGACTTCACCCACTCGGAGATGAACTCCGGCGGGGCCTGCACGCTGGTCGTCGTGGGAGCGCCGGGGACCAGGGGCGTGCCGTCGCGGCGCACGCCGTTGCCGCCCGCGGGGTCGGTGTCGTCCTGGGCCTGCTGCGGGCCGAAAGAGGACACCGGGAAGCCCACGGCGGACGTGTCCTTGGCCACCCAGCCGATGAGCGGCAGCGTGAGCGCGGACTGGACGTTGTTCTTCCGGTTGGACTCCAGGAAGTCATCCGCGCCGAAGCCCAGCTGCACGTTGCGGAAGTACCAGTCGTTGCCGGTGTTCCACGCGCGGCCCAGCTTCCAGTTGTAGCGGGACGTGGGGTTGCCGCCCCAGCGGCGGATGGTGGCGCCCAGCTTCCACTGGTGCGTGTCCGTCGTCTCCTTGTTGCCGTCCAGCGCGATGCCGTAGATGAGCGGGTTGATGGGCTTGGACGGCGCGGAGCAGTCGATGATCATCTTCGACTCGCGGCCGTCGCCCCGGCCCATGCGCCCGCCACCGGCCGCGCGCGCGGCGGCGACGTCAGGCGACAGCGGCACCAGGGCCACCTTGTCGAAGAGCACCCAGTCCCGGCCTACCTCCTTCGACGCGCGCAGCACCAGGCGGTCGAAGGGCTGACTGCGCGGGTTGAGGATCTCCATGGGCACGACGACCTCCGCCCACTCGCGGTCCTTCTTGACGATGAACTCCGGGCTGATCCGCACGTGCGGGAACGTCGCGGCGCCGGGGGCGTCCAGGCGCACGTCCAGGAACTCGCCGTAGGACTCCGGGGCGGTGAAGCGGAAGCTCAGCGCGCCATACGCGCCCGGGAGCTTGGGCCGGTAGAGGATCCACCCGCCGTAGTTGAACATCCGCAGTCGCGCGGGCGCGCCCTTCGGAAGTTCGCGAGGCGCCCAGCCGATGTCCTTCCATCCGGCCTGGATGCCCCCGTCGTACACGGCCACCGTGTCCGTGGCGGCGGGCTGCGCGGCGGGCGCCGCGTCCCCAGCAGCAGCAGCACCCTTCGTCGAGCCCTGCTGCGCCATGGCCACGCCCGCGCCGCCGCCCAGCACCGCGCAAGTGAGGATGACGGTCCGCTTCCACCGTCCGTGCTTCGTCTCTGCCATGACCTTCCTCAACGCATCCCCCGGAACGAACCCGGTACAGCGGATCAACGAACGACGGCGCGACGGTTACAGCGGGACCTCGTCCAGGTCCTTGCGCGGGAAGATGCGCGCGGGGATGCCCACCGCCACGCTGTCCGGCGGCACGTCCTGGAGCACCACGGCGTTCGCGCCAATGCGCGAGCGAGCGCCAATGCGCACGGGGCCGAGGATGCGGGCGCCCGCGCCAATCCAGACGTCATCCTCGATGGTGGGGTAGCCGTTGTCCTTGGCGGTGCCCACGGTGTTGTTGCCGTAGAAGCGCACGCGGTCGCCGATGCGCGCGTCCCCGCCGATGACGACGCCCAGGCTGTGCACGAAGTACACGCCCTTGCCCAGCGTCACGTCCTTGCCGATTTCGATGCCCATCACCGCCGTCTGGGCCACGCGCAGCACGTGGTTCACTAGCGGGATGTGGAAGGCCAGCGCCGCCTCCCGCGCGCGGTTGAGCGCGGTGATGCGGTACGAGTCGCTGGTCAGCACCACCTTGGCGATGGACTTCGCGTCCGTCGTACCGGTGGCCGCCTTGGCCATCTCCAACGCGTCCGAGATGAGGGCTCCGAACATGGCTTTCATCCTTGGGGATTTCCCCGGCCCTGCAGGTAGCGAGCGAGGCCCTTGGCGACGCCCACCCAGCCGCCGGCCTCCGTGCGGGCCCCGCGCAGGTACTCCATGCCGTACGCCACGGAGGTGCCCGCGTACGCGGCGCCCGTGAGCCCCAGCTTGTCCGCCACGCTGGAGGCCTTCACCACGGCCTCGGTCAGCCGGCGGGACGCTTGCGGCGCCACCACCGCGGAGGCGAGCAGCGGGCGCGAGAGCAGGTTCGTCTCGAAGAAGAGGCGCCAGGGGTTCACGCCCTTCACGTCCGGGTGCTTCACGGAGACGTGGGTGTCGAACATGCCGTAGCGGTGGGCGCGGCGGATCCACTTCTCGAAGCTGACGTGGTCGCTGCCGTGCAGCACGTACGCATCCGGCGCGAAGAGGAACGCGCAGCCAGCCTTCTCCAGGCGCACGCCCAGCTCCACGTCCTCGGACTGGCCCAGCGTCTTGTCGAAGCCGCCCACGCCCACGTAGTCCGCGCGGGGGAAGGACACGTTGCCGGTGTACAGGTGGTTGCCGCGCGCCTTCACTCCGGGGACGGACAGCTCCTCCGCCATGCGGTTGTTGAGGTGCGCGTACCAGCGCTCGAAGAGGGGCATCTCCCCGATTTCGGGATCCGGCCGGATGCGGCCCAGCACCACGTTGCGCGAGCCCTGCGGATGGTGGGCCAGGTGGCGCGCCAGGAAGTCGGAGGCCACCTGCATGTCGTCATCCGTGACGAGCACCGTGGCGCCCCGAGCGGCCAGCACGCCCCGGTGCCGAGCGGCGGCGGCGCCCGCGTTCTGCTGCACCTCCACGCGCAGGGTGTAGGGCAGCTTGAGCTCGGAGAGCGGGCCCTTCACGTCGGAGGCGGAGCCGTCGTCCACCACCACCACCTCGAACTCCTCGGGCGGCAGCGTCTGGCCGGCCAGCTGCTGGAGCAGACGGGTGATGAGGGGCAGCCGGTTGTACGTGGCGATGACGACGCTGAGCCGGGGGGCCGGGACAGCGGGGGAGTCGGAAGGGCTCATGGCGTCTTCTTCTTCTTGGCTGCGTCAGCGGCGGCGCGCTTCTGCCACCACTTCTTGGTCGGACGCGGGAAGGTGACGCTGCCGGCGAAGCGGTCCTCGCCCACCAGGGCGAGGGTCTTCTGCGCGGAGCCGAAGTCCGTCTCGCCCAGGGTGACGACCAGCAGGGCGGTGTCCGCGGCCAGGGCCAGCGGCAGGCTCGCCGGGTGGGTGAGGAGCGAGTCGATGACCACGATGACCCGCTCCCCCTGCTCCACGCGGCGGCGCACCTCCTGGACCATGCGCGGGGCGCCGGCGGGCTCGATGCCGGTGGCGTCCACCAGGCGCAGGGGAGGTTCCGGGTAGGGCGCACCGGCCTCCATCAGGGCCTGGGCCGCGTCCTGCGCGGGGGCACCGGGATGGGCGGGGACGACCACCAGGTAGTTCCAGGCGCGGCGGTCCAGCGCGAACCACAGC
>NZ_RAWF01000304.1:0-11651 GCF_003612075.1 Corallococcus sp. CA041A | reverse complement strand
GGTGAGGGGGCGACCGCGAGGAATTGCCTGACAGGTGGACTCCTCGCGTCAATCAGGAAGTGAGATACAGTCCGCCCCGCCCCGACCGCGTTCTCCGACGCGGGCTCCCCCAGGTGTGCCTTTGTCCCGTACGAACCCGCGCCTCGATCCCGTGCCCGAATCACCTGATGCATCCGATGCGGCGCCCGGCACCCCGCCTCCTCCACCGGAGTACACCGGCACCCATTCCCGGGAGCTCACCGGGCTGCGTGGGGAGAACACGGCCACCCGGCTGACGGGCTCGGTGGGGCTGCCGGCGACGGAGCCCACGAGCACGGTCATCGCGCCCATGGAGGCCGGCGAGCTGCCCAACGTGGCGGCCATCCGCGGGCTCCGGTTGGATCAGCTGCTGCTGCTCACCACGGGCGCGCTGGTCATCGTGATCGTGGGCCTGCTGGCCGCGCTGTCCGCGAAGACGACGGAGGCGCAGCTCACCGCGACGTCGGACCGCTTCACGCAGCGGCTCCAGTCCCAGGCGCGCGAACTGGGCCAGACGGTGAGCCACACGCTGGCGCTCACCTCCGCCACCAGCCTGCGCGACAACAACTACGCGTTCCTCACGGAAGTGGCGCGCTCCATCATCGCGGACAACCGAAACATCCTGCGCGTGCAGATGTTCGACGCGGACGGGCAGCTCGTCGCGGACAGCGACCCGTCCGCCAAGCTGGGCGAGTCCTCCGGAGGCCGCACCGCGGAGCGCCGCTGGGCCAGCGCCTTCTTCCAGGGCCAGCCCGTCTTCGAGTTCCAGGAGCCGCTCGACTACGGCTCGCAGGCCGGCAAGGGCGTGGTCGTCATCAGCTACTCGCTGGAGGACCTGCAGAAGCAGCTGCATGAGTTGGAGGAGACCAACCGCGCCGCGGTGCGCGCCAACACGCTGCGCATTGTCGGGCTGGGCGTGGGCTTCGTCGTCCTGGCCGGCGTGCTGGCCGCCTTCCAGAGCCGCCGCATCACCAAGCCGCTGGGCGTGCTCACCCACCGCGTGATGCAGCTGGCCGCCGGTGACCTGGGCGCTCGCGCGGGCACTGCGCCGGGCGCGGGCCGCGAGGTGACGACGCTGGGCGTGGTGTTCAACCACATGGCGGAGCGCATCAAGGTCCTGCTGGAGGACGTGCGCGCCAAGGCGCAGCTGGAGCGCGAGGTGTCGCTCGCGCGCACGGTGCAGGAGACGCTCCTGCCGGGCCGCGAGGCCGTGACGGTGGGGCCGCTGCGGCTGGCCGGGCTGGTGGTGCCCGCGGACGCGTGCGGCGGCGACTGGTGGTTCCGCGCCGCGCTGGACGACCGGCGCGTGGTGATTGGCATCGGAGACGTGACGGGCCACGGCCTGTCCACGTCGCTGGTCGCCACCAGCGCCACCAGCGGCTTCGCCTCCGCCATGACGCTGCGCGAGCCGTCGCAGGTGCACGCGCAGATGCTGATCACCGCGCTCAACGTGACGCTGGCCAACGTGGGCCGCGGCGAGCACCAGATGTCCAGCGCGCTCGCGGTCATCGACGTGTACAGCGGCCAGATTGACTACGCGGCGGGCGCCCACCCGGCGGCGGCCGTCTACAACCGGAACACGCGGCAGATTTCGTCGCTGCCGGCGCGCGGTCCGCTGCTGGGCGCGAACGTGGCGTCGCAGTTCACGTCGCGCCAGGCGCAGCTGAGCCCCGGTGACATCGTCGTCTGGTACACGGACGGCCTCACCGAGGCGCGCGACGGTGCCAACCGGCTCTACGGCACGCAGCGGCTGGCCGCCGCGCTCCAGACCCACGCCCACCTCCCCGCCGACGCCCTTCGCGACGCGCTCCTCGCGGACGTGCGCGCGTACAGCGCCGGCCAGCCCCAGCGCGACGACATCACCGTCATCGTCGCCGAATTCAGCCCCGCCCCCTCGCCTTGACGAATCGCATGCGCCCATTCCTTCGTTCCCCGCGCCGCGTCTCCACCGCGCTCGCCCTGCTGGCCACCCTGTCCGGTCCGCCGGCGGCGCTCGCCCAGTTCCGCCCGCCGCCCGCCACCGAGGCGCAGCGCATGACGGAGCAGGGCGAGCAGGCCCTCGTGTCCGCCAACGCCGCCGCCTCCAAGGGTGACAAGAAGGAGGCGGAGGAGAAGTTCAAGAAGGCGCTCCAGCTCTTCGAGCAGGCGCTCACGCAGGAGCCCCAGTCCGTGTTCGCCGCCGCGGGCCTGGGCAGCGCCGCCAACGCGCTCCAGGACTTCCAGCGCACGGTGACGCGCCTTGCGCCGGTGTTCGCGCAGAGCCCGCAGGAGCTGTCGCTCGCGTACCCGCTGGGCACCGCGTACTTCAAGCTGCGCCGCTTCCAGGAGGCGGTGCCGGTGCTGGAGCAGGTGGCCGCCGCGGATCAGCCGGACCACCTCATCGTCCACTACTACCTGGCCAGCTACTACCTGTACGTCCAGGACGGGAACCGCGCCGTGACGCGGCTGCAGCGCTACCTGACGCTGCGCCCGGAGAAGCTCGCGGGCAACGACTTCCAGATCCACGAACTGCTGGGCAAGGCGCACCTCCTCCGCCGGGACGCTGTCGCCGCGCGCGCCTCGTTCGAGAAGGCGCAGGCCGGCCGGGCCGAGTCCGCGACCGCGCAGATCGGCCTCGCGGCCGTGCTGGAGATGGAAGGCCACGTGCCGGAGTCCCGCGCGCTCCTGGAGCGGCTGGTGACGAAGTTCCCGCAGGTGGCGGAGCCGAAGGAGCGCCTCGCGCGCCTGTATCTGGCCGCGGGTGACGTGCCGCGCGCGGACCTGCAGGCCACCGCCCTGATGAAGCTGGGCTCCACGCCCGCCGCGCACCTCTTGATGGGTGACGTGCGGCTCGCGCAGAAGCAGCCCGCGCAGGCGGAAGCGGAGTTCCGCAAGGTGCTGGAGCTGCAGCCGGGCCTGCTCCTGGGACAGATTGCCGTGGGCAAGGCGCTCCAGGCGCAGGCGCGCCACGAGGAGGCCATCCAGTTCCTGGAGTCCGCCGTGAAGTCGGGCGGCGGCAGCCTTGAGCTGTGGGCGACGCTGGGCTCCGTCAACCGCCGCGCCGGCCGCTACCAGCGCGCGGTGGAGGTGCACCGGCGCGTGGTGGAGATGGCCCCGCGCCAGGCGCTGGGCCACGTGCTGCTGGGCGCGGATCACTTCGCCACCGGCCAGTGGGACCAGGCCATCGAGGACTACGGCAGCGCGCTCCAGGTGGAACCCAACCACCCCGGCGCGAAGCAGTGGCTGGCCCGGGCCCTGGCCCATCGCGCGAGAGATCGCGCCGGCACCCAGCGCCTGGAAGACGCCGTGCGCGACCTGCGCCGCGCGTATGACCTGGACCGCTCCGTGCCCATGGCCCGCCGGCTGGGTGCCGCGCTCCTGGACAGCCACCAGTTCGCGGAGGCCCGCAAGGTGATGGAGGGCGCGGTGACGCTGCCGGGCGCGACCTGGCGCGAGCACCTGTTGCTCGGTTACGCCCGGCTGGGCGGTGGCGATGCGCAGGCCGCGCTCGCCGCGTTCACCCAGTCTGGTGAGGCCACGCAGGAGCCGGATCAGCGCGCGGAAGCGTCCGCGGGCGCCGCGCTCGCGGAAGTGGAGCTGGGCCAGGTGGACGCCGCCGTGCAGCGGCTGACGGACGCGGGGCCCTCCAAGACGGCCGCGAAGGTGGCGGAGGCGAACCTGCCTCGCGTGCTGGTGCGCCGGGCCCTGGCGAAGCTGGAGACGGGCGACGCCGCCGCGGCGAACCGGGACCTGGACGCGGTGGACCGCCTGGGCACCGGCAAGCGCGCGGACGTGGCGAAGCTGGCCGCCTTCGCCCGGGCGCTCACGCGCGCGGAAGAAGGGAAGTTCGCGGAGGCCACCGCGGGCCTCAAGCGCTCCCTCACGCCCGCGCCGGAATGGGCGTGGCCCAACACGCGCGCGCTCGCGGACGCGTGGGTGCTCTACCGCCAGGGCAAGGTCGCGCCCTCGCGCAAGCTGCTCACCGCCGCGCAGAAGAAGCCCATGCCCGGGCAGCCGAAGTGGATGGGCAACCTCACCGGCGCGCTGCTGCGGCGTGAGGCGGCGCTCGCGTACGCCTCTGGCAACATGAAGGCGTCGGAGAAGGCGCTGAAGGCCGCGCTCGCCGCGACGCCCGACGACGCGCTGGTGCAGCACAACCTGGCGTGCGTGGGCTGGCGCCAGGGCGACAGCGCTTCGGCGCTCGCGACGTGGAAGCGCCTGGAGACCGCCGTACCTGTCGCCTCGCTCAACCTGGGCATCGACGCGCAGGAGCGACGGCATGAACCCGCCGAGGCCGTGGACGCCTGGCGCCGCTACCTGGCTGCTGGCGCGGGCCCCCGCGCTGCCCAGGTGCGGGAATGGAAGGACCGCCTGCAGGGCCTCTATGGACTGGGTGACGCGCAGGGCGTCACGCCGGCCACCGGGGTCGCGGAGGAGACGCCGTGAAGACGCCATCCCTTGTCGCGCGGGGGAGCCTCCTGCTCGCCGCCGTGCTGTTCGCCGTTTCCGTTGCCAGCCCCGCGTCCGCCGCGCCGAAAAAGGCCACGCTGGGCGTGTTCCTCGCCACGACGTTGTCGGACGGTCAGGAGCGCTTCCAGTACGCGGAGGCGCTCGCCCAGAAGCTGGAGGCCAGCCTGGGCCGCCCCGTTGGCGCCAAGAGCTTTGGCCGCTACGAGGACTTCTCCAAGGCGGTGGGGGAGGGGCAGATCGACTTCGCCGTGGTGGACGGCTGGGCCGCGGTGCAGCTGGGCTCCAAGGCGGAGCCGGTGGCGTACGCGCCGCGCGCCGGTGAGACGCAGCAGCGCTGGGCCATCATCTCCCTCCAGAAGGGCACCGTGAAGGACCTCGCCGGCAAGCGCATGGCGCTGGTCAAGGGCGCGGGCTCCGCGGATCCGAAGTTCGTCTCCCACGTCGTGCTGGGCGGCGACCTGGATGCCCAGAAGCACTTCAAGCTGGTGCCGGTGCCCAACGTGGAGTCGGCGGTGAAGATGCTGGAGGCCAAGGGCGCGGAGGCCGCGCTCGTTCCGGTGGCGCACGTGCCCAAGGACATGCGGGTGCTCTTCAAGAGCAGCCGGGTGCCGGGCGCCGTGCTGGTGGACCTGAAGGGCGGGGGAGACGCGTTGTCCCAGTCCCTGTCCTCCGTGGGTGCGGTCGCCCCGTTCGACGCCTTCGCCCGCATCCAGGGCCGCGAGTTCGAGGACTTCCGCAAGCTCGTCACCCAGGGCCCCCCGCGCCGTCAGCCCGTCCTCGCGGACTCTCCCGACCTGCGGGTGGAGACGCCCGTGCTCGTCCAATCCGAGTCGCTGGGTCCCGCCCTCCCGCCGTTCGTGGACGACCTGGCCGTCTCCGCCGAACAGCCGGATGACTGATTGCGCCGTGAGCTGATCCGCGCACGGGGTTTCCACCGCCGTGCGCGTGTTTCACCGCGATCGACAGCCATGACTTGGCCTAAGGCGAGTTATTGCGGTAATTTGAGAAGTCGAGCGGAACGCCACCGTTCAGGGGTGGAAACTCATCCCTGAGAACAATTGCCAGTCGCACCGGCTCTGGTTCCTGGCGCTAGAACCGCGGATACCCCCTGCTTCCCCTCGTGGAATTGAGAACGATGGACTCGACTGAGTACGGTGGATCGCGCACCAACGCGGTGAAGGGGTTTGCCGGTCGGATGGGCGCGCGCGCGTGCCTGACCCTGGTGGTTTGCGCCCTGTCCCTCTTCGCGGTGGAGACGGCCCAGGCCCAGGAGGCCCAGGAGCCCGCCCCCAAGACGCGGACCAAGGCCCCCCGCAAGCGCGCGGCGACCCCGCCGGGCGCCAAGGCCGCCACGCCGGGTGCCAAGGCCGCCACGCCCGGCGCGAAGCCTCCGCGCACGGCGAAGACGCGCCGGGGCGCGAAGGCGCAGCCCCCGCCGACGGACGTGGAGCCCATTCCCGGGGACGAGCCCGCCGCGCAGCCGCCGGCGCTCGCCACCGAGCCGCCGCCCGCGCCGCTCGCCCCCGTGGCCGGCCCTGGCCCGTCCGTTTCGGATCCGCTGCCCGTGGCCTCGCCGTCGCCGTATGACGGGCCGCTGACTTCGGACATCCCGTCCAACCCGCCGCCCGCGCCCACGCTGGGTGCCGGCGCGGTGCTCCCGTCGTCACAGCCGCGCACGGCGGACAACGTCCCGGACCGCGCGCCCTTCACGGAGCCCACCTCCGACCGCGCGCTGCCGCCGCCCTCCAGCCTCTCCGGCCTGGACGGCCCGGACCTGGGCGGTGGCGACGACCTGGAGCAGAACATCAACAGGGCGCTGAGCGAGGCCGTCGTCACCACGGCGTCCAAGCGCAGCCAGCGCATCTCCGACGTGCCCCTCACGGTGTCGTGGATCCCCGCGGAGGAGCTGGAGGGCACCGGCCAGTTCTCGCTCTGCGAGGCCATCCAGTACTTCCCCGGCATGGAGTGCCGCCGGGGCTCCATGCGCAAGGCGGCGGTGAGCGCGCGCGGCCTGGGCTCCAACTACCTGTCCAACCGACTCCTGCTCCTCAAGGACGGCCGTCCGCTGACGGACCCCTGGACGGGCCAGTTCTACGCGGATGAGACGACGCCGCTCACCAACCTGAAGCAGGTGGAAGTCATCCGCGGCCCGGGCTCGTCGCTCTACGGCTCCAACGCCTTCAGCGGCGTCATCAACATCATCGAGCGCCAGCCCGCGGACCTCATCGCCAAGGGCCAGAACGTGGGCGCCGACGCGCGCATCCTCGCGGGCCAGGACAAGACCTGGCGCCTGCAGACCAACGTCGCCGGCCGCGGCGGCCCGGTGGAGGCGCTGCTCGGCTACTACGGCTTCGGCTCGGACGGCCCGCAGCTCTTCAACAACCCGCAGCTGAACCAGACGGACACCAACGAGGACTCGCTGGTCCACCAGGTGAACGGCAAGGTCCGCGTGGGTCCTCTCGCGCTGGACGCGGACTTCACGGACGGCAACATCGGCCGGCCCGGTGGTCAGAACATCTCCACCGTGGGCAACTGCGGCCGCTGCCACTACACCGCGCAGGACAACGAGCACGTCCAGAACCTGAACACCGCCCTGCAGCTGGATCAGCAGGTGACGGACAACGTGCGCGTGTTCGCCCAGGCCTACGCCTTCTTCAAGCGCCGCAACGTGACGCTGGAGAATGAAATCACCGGCGCCCTGGAGGACACGCTGGGCAAGCGCAGCCGCCTGGGCGGTGAGGCGCGCGCGCTGTTCTCCCTGGACAAGCTCTCCGTCACCGTCGGCGGCGACGTGAAGGCCGACCAGGTGAACAACCAGAACATCCTGCCCGGCCTGACCCTGGACGACACGAAGCAGACCATCCTGGGCGGCTTCGTGGACGCGGAGTACCGCATCACGGACCGGCTGGTGGTGGGCGCGGGCGCTCGCTACGACAACTACCAGATCCCCTCCAAGGTCTGGGAGGCGAAGACGGATCAGGTGTCCCCGCGCGCCAGCGTCGTGTTCCACGCCATCCCGGAGCTGCTCACGCTGCGCACCAACTACGGCCGCGCCTTCCGCGCGCCCACGCTGGCGGAGCTGGCCATCAATCAGCAGATGTACGCCGCGACGCTCCTGGGCAACCCGTCCCTGCGCGCGGAGACGCTGGACACGGTGGAGGCGGCGGTGGACTTCTGGCCGCTGGACCGCAGGGTGCGCCTGACGGGCACGGGCTTCTACAACCGCGCCCGCAACTTCATCAATCAGGAGCTCCTCTTCGGCTCCACGTCCCAGTTCAAGAACCTGGGCGACGCGCGCGTGGCGGGCTTCGAGGCGGAAGCGGCGGCGCAGGTGCCGTCCCTCAACTCGTCCTTCGACGTGGCCTACCAGTTCCTGGACGCCCAGGCGCTGCCGGTGGGCGGCGGATCCGGCTACCCGCTGGACTACGCGCCCAGCCACCGCGTCTACCTGCGCGGCCGCACCAACATCGGCAAGTTCGCCTTCGTGGAACTCTACGGCCTGTTCGTGGGCGCCCGGTATGATCCGGGCTTCGTGGTGGACGAGAACGCCGGCACCACCACCCGCGTGAAGCTGCCCAGCTACATCACCGCGACCGCGCGCGTGGGCTTCAACGTCCACGAGCGCGTGGCGGTGTCACTGTTGGGCACGAACCTCTTCAACGCGAAGTACGAGGAGTCCCACGGCTTCCCCGCACCGCCGCTGGGCGTCTTCACAGAAGTTCGACTCCATTATTAGGGCGCTGTTTGGATACCGTCGCCGCCGTGAAGGATGCTCCCCTGAAGTTGACGCCGGACACGACGCTCACGCCGGAGGCGCTGGAGAAGGCCTCCGGAGTGCTGGCCCGGGACGGCCTGTTGTTGGGGCGCGGTGACGACGCGGCGCCGCAGCTGGTGCTGTTCGACGGGCGGTTCACTCCCGCCCACGCCGCGCTCCTGGAACGCCGTCCCCCGGCGCTGCTGCTGGCCACCCGTGAGGGCGGCCAGCCGTCCGCCTGGGAGGCGCGGCTGTTGAGCGCGCTGTTGCGCGGCGAGCCCATGATCCCCAAGGAGGCAGCCACGTCCGTGGCGTGGCTGGGCAGCGTGGCGGAGGTGACGGCCGTGGGCGAGCGCGCGGCCGAGGCCGTCCTCCAGGCTGGCGGCTCCAAGGGCGCGGCCAGCCGGGTGGCGGATGTCGTCCATGAGATTGGCGTGAACGCGCTGCTCGACGCGCCAGTGGACGGAAGCGGCGAGCCGAAGTACGCCCACCGGCGCGGCCAGGTGCAGTCGGTGGCGGATGAAGACCGCTGCCTGGTGTCGTGGGCGGTGGCGGACGGCAGGGCGTGGCTGGAGGCGACGGACCGCTTCGGCCGCCTGTCGGTGTCACCGTTGGTGCGGGTGGTGAAGGCCTGGGGTGAGAAGGCGCAGGTGGATGCTTCGGGTGGTGGCGCGGGCCTGGGTCTGCGGCGCATCCTGGAGCACAGCGACGCAGTGGCGGTGCGGGTGACTCCGGGAAAGCGCACACAGTTCGCCTGTGGAGTGGACCTGGGCGACGGTCGCCGCCGGGCCGCGCAGCCCAAGTCGCTGCTGTTCAGTCTGGAACGAGGGTAGGCGGGTGGAGAGCCAAACTTCCAATGCCAGCATCACCTCCCTGCGCGTGGGCAGTCTGACCCACGTGCGCGTGGCCGGGGTGATCGACGAAACCTTCCCCCTCACGCCAGCCTCCAAGGGCATCCAGGGCCTGGTGGTGGTGGACCTGGGCCTGGTGGAGCGGATCAGCTCCTTCGGTGTGCGCCGGTGGATTGAGTTCGCCGGCCACCCGCCGCAGGGCGTGTCGGGGCTGTACGTCGTCAACGCGCCGCCGGTGGTGGTGGATCAGCTCAACATGGTGGAGGGCTTCGCGGGCGTCGCGCGCGTGCTCTCGCTGTTGGCGCCGTACACGTGCCGCTTCTGCAAGGAGGACCGGCTGCGGCTGGTCCGCCTGGTGGAGGAGGCGAAGGTGCTGGAGCAGGGCGGGGCCCCGCCGCACCAGTGCCCGGTGTGCTCCCAGCCGCTGGAGTTCGCGGACGAGCCCACGGAGTTCTTCGACTTCGCGCGCCGCCAGCAGTTCTCCGCGGTGGATCCCGCGGTGCTGCGCTACCTGCGCTCCGGCATCCCATCGGAGCCGTCCGAGCTCTCGTCGCACCTGAAGATCGTCCAGGACGACATCACCTTCATCACCCTGGCCAGTACGCTCAAGGGCGACCTCAACGTGCGCCGGCTGGCGTCCGGCCTGGAGGGGCGCGTCGCGTTCGACTGCTGCCACGTGAGCGTGGTGGAGCAGGAAGCGCTGCCGCGCATCGAACAGGTGCTGGAGGTGGCCGCGCAGGGCGCCCAGGTGGTGCTCTGCCGCGTGCCGCCGCCGCTGCTGGCCGTGCTGGCGAAGTCCACCAAGACGCTGCCCGCGAAGCTGGCCACGCTGTGGCTGCCGTGTGACTGCCGCAACTGCGGCCAGGTCACCCACCAGCGCATCCAGACCTCCGAGTACCTGGAGGTGCTGCGCGCCAAGGGCACCATGGAGCGCGTGTGCCCCGTCTGCGGCGGCAGCTCCCGGGCTCCGGCGCTCGCGCAGTTCCAGGGGCTGCTCGCGCGCACGCCGCTCACCGACAAGCCGCTGGAGGACATCGAGGCGCTGGAGCAGCGCGCGCTCAGTCAGTACCTCTTCGGCTCCACCAACACGGACCCCGGCGCCCGGGGCTCGTCAGCCACGGACACGCACACCAGCGGCGCGCGGCTGCAGATCATCCGCCGGCTGGGGCAGGGCGGCATGGCGGAAGTGTTCCTCGCCAAGCAGCAGGGCGTGAAGGGCTTCGAGAAGTTCGTGGTGATGAAGAAGATTCTCGCGCAGTTCGCTGAGAATCCTGAGTTCGTCGACATGCTCTTCGCGGAGGCCCGCGCCAACGCGCGCCTCACGCACCCCAACGTCGTGCAGACCTTCGACGTGGGCGTGACGGACGGTGTGGCGTACATCCTGATGGAGTACGTGCGCGGCCCGGACCTGAAGCGCCTGCTCACGGAGCTGCGCCGCAAGGGCATGGCGCTGCCGCTGGAGCACGCGCTGCGCATCGTGGCGGAGGTCGCCGCGGGCCTGCACTACGCGCACAGCTACGTGGACCCTTCCGGCACGGCGCACCCGGTGGTGCACCGCGACGTCAGCCCCCACAACGTGCTGGTGTCGCTGGACGGCGCCATCAAGCTGTCGGACTTCGGCATCGCCAAGGTGCAGGGCGAGGAGCACACGCAGGCGGGCGTCATCAAGGGGAAGATTTCGTACCTCTCCCCGGAGGCCGCCAGCGGCCGCCCGCTGGACTGGCGCAACGACGTGTTCGCGCTGGGCGTGGTGCTCTTCGAACTGCTCACCGGCCAGCTGCCGTTCCGCCGGGACCATGACGCGGCCACGCTCGCGGCCATCGTGCGCGAGCCCGCGCCGGTGCCCTCGCAGCTGCGGCCCCACATCCCGCAGGACGTGTCGGACCTCATCCTGCGCGCGCTGGTGAAGGACCCGGCGCGGCGCACGCCCTCCGCGGCGGCGATGCGCGAGGAGATTGAAGCCGTCATCGCGCACCACCGGCTGTCCTCGTCGCCCGCGTCGGTGGCGCAGTTCTTCAAGGAGACGCTGGGCGACCGGCTCTCCGAGTACGCGCCGTCGTCCATCGCCGGCCCGGGGACGGGCTCCAACCCCCGGGCGCTGATGCCGGGCACGGGCTCGCACTCGCGCAACGTGGGCACGGGCTCGGGCAGCGACATGCGAGCCCCGTCGGACCTGTCCCGTCCGCCCGTGCGCGGCGGTTCCGGCAGCATGCCCCGGATGGAGCCGCCCCCGGTGGCCTCCCCGCCGGAGCCCGCCGAGCGGGGCACCGAGGTCGTCTCCGTCATCGGGCCGCCCATGGCCTCCGCGCCTCCGGTGGCACCGCCCGTGGCCGCCGCGCCCCGTCCGTCGCGCCCGGCCGCGCCTCCGCCCACGTCGCCGATGCCGCCGCCCACCGCTGTGCGCCCCGCGGCGTCCGCCAACGTGCCCACGCGCGTGGGGCCTCCGCCGCAGGCGCCCGCGCGTCCGTCGGTGGCGGTGCCGTCCGTCGCCCCGCTGACCGCGGCTCCGCAGCCGCACCCCGTGGCAGCGCCCCCGTCGCATGGTGCCCCAGCGGCGGCTGCGGGGCGCTTCCCTGCTG
>NZ_RAWF01000303.1:0-11683 GCF_003612075.1 Corallococcus sp. CA041A | reverse complement strand
GTCACCGGGGGGACGGAAGGGGAGGTGATGATCTCCACCTCGACCGCCTTCTCGCGCAGCCGGGCGGTGCGTCCGGCGGACGACAGCGCGGGGTCCACTGCCCACAACAGCCCGAAGATGAGGGCGTGCAGCGCCAGGGATATCAGTCCGGCCCATCCGAGACGTCGCAACACCCGCATGCTTGGACACTTCCCAGAAAGCGCGCCCTGTCTCAACACATAGGGGCGGGGGCGTTCGCGAACCGACGTCCCACCCGCCGAGCAGGCAACCCTTCAACGCATGAAACGTCCCGGGGGTGACTCGACGCCCGCCGTGAGTCCTGCTGTGCTGCCGCCTTCCTCGTGCCTCCCATGCCCCTCGCCTGTCTGGACGAACCCACGTTCATGGACCTCCTGCTCGGGACGCTGCCCTCCGACAGGGCGGCGCTCGTCGACGAGCACCTGGACACGTGCCCCTCCTGCCGGCGCATGGTGTCCGAGGCGCTGAAGGTGCAACCGCCCACGGACTCCGGGCCGGCGGTTCCGGAGGAGGAGGTCCTCGACAGCCAGCTGGCGACGCTGGCCGTGGACCCGTGGCGCGGAAAGAAGCCGCGCCTGAGGCTGCCCACGCCGCCGCTCGCGCGCGGCACGGCGGTGGGGCGCTACCTCATCCTGGAGATGCTGGGCGTGGGTGGGATGAGCGTCGTGTACGCCGCCTATGACCCGGAGCTGGACCGCCGCGTCGCGCTCAAGCTCCTCCAGGTGGAGGCGCTGGGGCTGGGTGCGGAGGCCGGACGCACGCAGGTGCTGCGCGAGGCGCAGGCCATGGCCCGCGTCTCCCACCCGCACGTCGTCTCCGTCTTCGACGTGGGCACCTTCGGCCGGCAGGTCTTCCTGGCCATGGAGCTGGTGGACGCGCACACGCTGCGCAAGTGGGAGCACGACGGCCCGCACCCGTGGCGCCAGGTGGTGGAGGTCTTCCTCGCCGTGGCCCGGGGGCTCGCCGCCGCGCACGCGGTGGGTGTCGTGCACGGCGACGTGAAGCCGGAGAACATCCTCGTGGCCCAGGATGGCCGCGTGCGCGTCACCGACTTCGGCCTGTCGCGCATCATGTTCGGCGCCGTGGTCCCGCCGGTGCTGCCGGGAAGCCCCGCGCATCCGCGCGCCATGGAGGGCGGCACGCCCGCGTACATGGCCCCGGAGCAGTTCCCTCCGGAGGAGCGCACCGACGCGCGCAGCGACCAGTTCGGCTTCTGCGCCGCGCTCTACGAAGGCCTCTACGGCGAGCGCCCCTTCGCGGGCGCCACGGTGGAGGAGCTGTCCCAGGCGGTGCACGCGGGGCGCGTGAAGAGCGTGCCCCGGCACTCCGGCGTGCCGCAGTGGCTGCGCAAGGTGGTGGTGAAGGGCCTGTCGGTGAAGCCCGAGGACCGCCACGCGTCCATGGAGGCGCTCATCGCCGCGCTGGATGCGGACCCCGCGGCGCGCCGGACGCGGCGGCTGCGCGTGGCGGGCGCGTCGCTGCTGCTCCTGTCCGCGGTGGGCCTCACGCACGTCCTCAACCGCCGCGACGTCACGGGCTGCGAGGGTGCCGCCCGCGCCATGGACGGCGTGTGGGACGCGTCCCGGCAGCAGGCGGTGGAGGCGGCCTTCGTCGGCACCGAGCGCCGCTTCGCGCACGACGCCTTCCGGCACGTGCGCAGGGGACTGGACTCGTACACCGCCGCGTGGGTGACGACGCGCACGGCGGCCTGCGAGGCCACCCGCGTACGCCACGAGCAGAGCGAAGCGGTGATGGCGCTGCGCATGCGCTGCCTGGACGCGCGGCTCGCCGACGTGGCCGCGCTCACGCAGTTGTTCACGCAGGCGGACCCGGACCTGGTGGAGCGGGCGCCCCGCGCGGTGGAGGGGCTGACGCCGCTGGCGGGCTGCTCGGACGTGGAGGCGCTGACGTCGCGCGGCCACTCCTCATCCGATGATCCCGCTGCAAGGGACCGCACGGTGGCGCTGCTCCAGGCGCTCGTGGACGCAAGGGCGCTGCGCGCCGCCGGCCGCTATTCGCAGGGAGTGGCGCGCGTGGAGCCGGTGGCCCAGTCGGCGCGCGCCGCGGGGGACTGGTCCGGCGCCGCGGACGCGCTGCTGCTGCTCGCGGAGCTGAAGGACGGGGCCGGAGACTACCGGGGCGCGGAGGCCACGGTGCTCCAGGCCGCGTGGACCGCGGAGGCCGGCCGCAACGACGACGCCGCCGCCCGGGCGTGGACGTTGGCGGTGCGCGTGACGGGCGAGCGGTTGGACCACTACGTCCAGGGACAGCAGGCCGCGGAGCGCGCCAGCGCCGCGGTGGAGCGGCTGGGCGCCAGCAGGGAACTGGCCGGCGCGCTCGCCATGAACCTGGGCCGGCTGTTGTCGCGCCAGGGCCGCTACCCGGAGGCCCACGAACAGCTCACCCGCGCGCTGTCCTTCCTGGAGAAGCGCTTCGGCCCGGAGGCCCTGGAGGTCGCGGACGTGCGCGTGGAGTTGGGCACCGTGCGCCGCTCACAGGGGCGCGCGGAGGAGGCCCTGGGCCTGTACGAGCGCGCATTGGGCACCGTGCGAGGAGCGCTGGGGCCAGAGCACCCGGACGTGGCGCGCATCCGCCTGGAGCAGGCCAGCGTGCGTTGGCAGCAGGGCGACTTCGTGCAGTCGGAGCGGCTGGCCCGGGGCGCGCTGGCGCTGCTGGAGCGCTCGCTGGGCCAGGACCACCCGCAGGTTGCGGACGCGCTCAACAGCCTGGCGCTGGCGCTCCAGTACCAGGGCAAGCGCGAGGAGGCGCTGCCCCTCTACGAACGCGCGCTGAGCATCGCGGAGAAGACGGAGGGGCGCGACAGCTCCACGGTGGCCATCATCGTCAACAACATCGGCACGCTGCTGGTGCACATGGGCCGCCTGGAGGAGGCCACCCAGCGCTTCGCCACGGCGCTCGAGCAGGTGGAGAAGAGCCTGGGCCCGGACCACCCCACGCTGGCGCTGGTGCTCCGGGGCATGGGGCAGACGCTCAGCTACCGCAACCAGCCGGACCAGGCCCTGCCGTACTTCCAGCGCGCCGCCGCGCTCCAGACGTCCCTGCCAGACGACGTGAACGGCGGCTGGACGGGGGCGCTGGTGGACCTGGGGCGCACGTACATGGTGCTCGGCCGTCCGCGCGAGGCGCTGGCCCCGCTGGAGCAGGCCGTCGCCGGTTGGGAGCGCGCCCGGCCCCGACCCGCGGAGCGCCCCGCCGCGCGCTACATGCTGGCCCGCGCGCTGTGGGACGCGAAGCAGGACCCGGCCCGCGCCGTCCGGCTCGCCGCCGAGGCCCGCCAGGAGGCCGCATCGCTCCCCGACGAGGAGTCCTCCGTGCCGGAGCTGCGCCAGGCGATGGACCGCTGGATCGCCAAGCTGCCCCCCGCCGCGCGC
The DNA here is from genome assembly GCF_003612075.1 of Corallococcus sp. CA041A. Lineage (NCBI taxonomy): Bacteria > Pseudomonadati > Myxococcota > Myxococcia > Myxococcales > Myxococcaceae > Corallococcus > Corallococcus sp. CA041A. Next base: position 8,273 of record NZ_RAWF01000303.1, on the reverse strand, counting down.
AGGGACATCAAGGCCGCCATGGCCACGCCGAAGCCCGCGGACCCCGCCAGGGACGCGCTCGTCCGGTAAGCGCCTCGTCAGAAGCGCCAAGGCCCTGGAGCGAGCACGAACGGGCCACGTTATACGGAGGGTGGAATGACGCTCCTCACGGACTCCCCTGTCGCCGCCCTCCCGCCGGAAGCGGGCGTGGACGCCCTGGCCAAGCTGCTGCGCGGACGCCGCGTCGTGGTGCTCACCGGAGCCGGAATCAGCACCGAGTCCGGCATCCCCGACTATCGCGGCCCGGAGACGCGCCACAAGGTGCGCAACCCCATCCAGCACCGCGAGTTCCTGCACCAGCCAGAGGTGCGTCAGCGCTACTGGGCGCGCAGCCTGCTGGGCTGGCCTCGCTTCACCACCGCCCGGCCCAACGACGCGCACTTCGCGCTCACCGCGCTGGAGAAGGCGGACGTGGTGCCCGGGCTCATCACCCAGAACGTGGACGGCCTGCACCACGCGGCGGGCAGTGAGCGCGTGCTGGAGCTGCACGGCGCGCTGTCGCGGGTGCGCTGCCTGGCGTGTGGCGCGCAGGAGCCTCGCGCGTCGCTCCAGGCGCGGATGCTGGGCCTCAACCCGGACTTCGCGCACACCGTCGTGGAGCTGCGTCCGGACGGCGACGCGGAGTTGTCGCAGGAGGCCGTGGAGGGCTTCCGCGTCCCCGCGTGCACGCGCTGTGGCGGGACGCTGAAGCCGGACGTGGTGTTCTTCGGGGACAACGTCGCGGCGCCGCTGGTGCAGGACGCGTTCGCGCTCGTGGAGGAGGGGGACGCGCTGCTGGTGGTGGGCTCGTCGCTGACGGTCTACTCCGGCTACCGCTTCGTCACGCGCGCGGCGGAGCGGCACATGCCCATTGGCATCCTCAACATCGGGGAGAGCCGGGGCGACGGCCTCGCGGATGTGCGCGTGGAGGCGCGAGCGGGGGAGGTCCTGCCCCGGCTCGCCCAGGCGCTGACCCGTACCTGACGTTCCTCCTCCCACACCGGGCGTGCAGCCGGGCCCGGGGGCTTCGGGCTCGGCCCCGAATGGGCACGCCAGGGGAGGGGTCAAGTGTGCCATCATTCCCGGCTTCGCGAGGCACGCGCGCCAGGCCGTGCCCGGGACGGAGACACAGGGCCGATGGACACCGGGCGCCCGCTGGGCGGCAGGTACGCGCTGGAGCGCAGGATTGGCGGCGGTGGCATGGGTGCCATCTGGCGCGCGGTCGACCTGCAACTCCAGCGGCACGTGGCCCTCAAGCTCATCGCCTCCGACGTCGTGGCGCGCACGCCGGAGGCCCACCGCCACTTCGAACAGGAAGCCCAGGCCGTGGCCCGGCTGCGCCACCCGCACGTGGTGCAGGTGCACGACTCCGGCGTGGACGGCGGCGTGCCGTACATCGTCATGGAGCTGCTGGAGGGCGAGGACCTGGAGACGCGCCTCACCCAGCAGGGGCGCCTGTCCCCGGCCCGCGTGGCCGCGCTCGTCACGCCGGTGTCCCGGGCGCTGGCGGCGGCGCACGCGGCGGGGCTCGTCCACCGCGACCTGAAGCCCGCCAACCTCTTCCTCGCCCACGTGGATGGGGAGGAGGTGGTGAAGGTGCTCGACTTCGGGCTCGCGCGCTCGCTCATCCCCACCAGCACGCCCGCGCAGGCGGAGGGCCTCACCGGCACGCTGCGCTACATGAGCCCGGAGCAGCTGCGCGCCGACCCGGACCTGGACGCGAGAGCGGACCTCTGGTCGCTCGCGGTGGTGCTCTACCGCGCCCTCACCGGCCAGTTCCCCTACGGGCCTGAGTCCGTGGGCGCGCTCCTGCGAGGCGCCTTCCACCCTCCCGCGGTGCCCGTCTCGCAGCTGGTGCCGGAGCTGGGCGCTGGCGGTGACGCCTTCTTCCAGCGCGCCCTGCACCCGACGCTCGCGCAGCGCTTCACCTCCGCGCGCGAGCTGGCCTCGGCCTTCGTCGCGCTGGTGGAGGCGGGCCGCGCCGGGCAGGCCGCCACGGTGCTGGTGGTGGACGACGAGCCGGACGTGGAGCTGCTCATGCGCCAGCGCTTCCGCCGGCACGTGCGCGACGGCGTCTACCGCTTCGTCTTCGCGCGCGACGGTGAGGAGGCGCTGGAGGCCCTGCGCCAGCACCCGGACACGCACGCGGTGCTGTGCGACCTGAACATGCCGCGCATGGACGGGCTCACCTTCCTGTCGCGCGTGGGCGAGGTGGATCCGCTGGTGAAGGTGGTCATGGTCTCCGCGTACGGCGACCTGCCCAACCTGCGCACGGCGATGAACCGGGGCGCGTTCGACTTCCTGGTGAAGCCGGTGGACCTGGACGACCTGGAGTCCACGCTGGCCAAGACGGTGCGCCACGTGGCGGAGCTGCGCCGCGCGGTGCGCTCCACGGAGGAGAACGCGCTGCTGCGCATGTTCGTGCACGGCGGCATCGTGGACCGGGTGCTACCGCTGGTGCGTGGCCCCGGCGCGCTCGCGGGCGAGCAGGTGGACGCCACGGTGGCCTTCCTGGACGTCGCGGACTTCACCGCCGTCACCCGCGAGCACCCGCCGGAGTCCGCGCTGCGCCGGCTCAACGCCAACTTCGAGGTCATCCTCCCGGAGCTGGAGTCGCGCGGCGGCGTGGTGGACAAGTTCCTGGGCGACGCCGTGATGGCCGTCTTCCAGGGCGAAGGCCACGTGTCGCGCGCGCTGGACGCCTGCCTCGCGGTGAAGCAGCGGCTGCAGGGCCTGGCGTGGAGCGGCGGTGACGCGTCTCCGTATGCCCACGGCGTCTGCATGGGCGTGGACACCGGGCCGGTGCTGTCCGGCAACGTGGGCGCGGCCGGGCGCGGGCGCCTGGACCACACGGTGCTGGGCGACGTGGTGAACACCGCGGCCCGGCTCGCCACCGTCGCCGCGCGCGACCAGGTGCTGGTGAGCGAGACGCTGGCCGCACGGCTCCAGGACGCCTTTGACTGCCGCCTCGCCGGAGACCGCCACCTGCCAGGGCCCAGAGGCCCGTCGCTCGCGGTGCGCGAGGTGGTGGCCCGCCACGGCAGCCAGTCCGAGTCCTCCGCGGACCGCACCTCCGAACAGGTGGCCCCCGCTGTCCTGGAAGCGCCCGCATCCCCGCCCCGGCCCGGTGCCTTCACGGCCAAGGGGCCCACCTGAAGCCTGTCCCCTCCACGCGGTCTTGAGCCCATGCGCGTCATCCTCAATCCAGGCCAGGTGGATGAACGGGTGGTGATGCTGCCGGAGGGCACCACCACCATCGGCCGCACCGAGGAGAACGGCATCCGCGTGCCGCACCCCAGCCTGTCGCGGCGCCACGCTCGGCTGGAGCGCACGGGCGGGCGCGTGGTGCTGGTGGACCTGGACAGCAAGAACGGCAGCTTCGTGGGGCCGCACCGCGTGTCGCGCCAGGAGCTGGGCCACGGCCAGTCCTTCCGCTGCGGCGAGGTGTTCTTCCGGCTGGTGTCCCTGGACACGCCGCTGCCGGACGGCTGGGGCCCGCTGCGCACGCAGCCGTTGGAGACGCGCTTCTCCGGTGGGTCCACCATGGAGGCGCTGCTCGACACGCGCTCGCCGGACCGCACCCGCGACAAGCTCCAGGTGCTGCTCAAGGTGGGGCAGATCCTCTCGTCCCCGGGCCCGGTGGACGGGCTGCTGGAGCGCGTGCTCCAGCTCGTCTTTCAAATCTGGGCGGTGGACCGGGCGGCGGTGCTGTTGGTGGACCGCGACACGGGGACGCTGGAGCCGCGTGTGTCCCGTGGCGCGCGGGGTGGGGCGCTGCCGGAGCACTTCTACAGCCAGCACATCGTGGACTACGTGCACTCGCGCGGCGTGGCGGCCCTCTTCACCGACGCGCAGGACGACGCGCGGCTCGTGGGCGCGGACTCCGTCTTCCGCCAATCCATCCGCGCCTCGCTGTGCGTGCCCCTGCGCACGCGGGACGCGGTGCTGGGCGTGCTGTACCTGGACAGCCTCACGCAGGGAGGCCTCTTCACCGACGAGGACCTGGAGTTCCTCACCGCCTTCGCCAACCAGGCCGCCATCTCGCTGGACCACGCGCACCTGGCGCGACGCCTGGAGGAGGAAGCGGTGCTGCGAAACGCCTACCAGCGCTTCTTCCCGCCGGACGTCGTGCGTCAGCTGAAGGCGCTGAGAGGCGTGCCGCTGGAGGTGCGCGAGGCGAACGTCACCATCCTCTTCTCCGACATCACCGGCTTCACCGCCATGTCCTCGCGCCTCAAGCCCCGGCAGGTGGTGGACATGCTCAACGCGTACTTCCCGGTGATGGCGGACGTCGTCTTCCGCCACGAGGGCACGCTGGAGAAGTACATCGGCGACGCGCTGATGGCCGTGTGGGGCGCCCCCTTCGCCCGGCCGGACGACGCGGACCGGGCCGTGCGCGCGGCCGTGGAGATGCAGCAGGCCCTGGCGGACCTCAACGCCCGTTGGCGGGCGGAGGGCGTGCCAGAGATTCAGGTCCACATCGGGCTCAACTCCGGCCCGGTGGCCGCGGGCAACATCGGCTCGGAGCGCTACCTCCAGTACGCCACCGTGGGAGACGCCACCAACGTCGCGGCCCGCGTGTGCGGCGTCGCGCGGCCGGGCGAGGTGCTGATTACAGACGCCACGCGAGCGCTCCTGGACGCGGACGGCTTCGCGCTGGAGCCCCTGGCCCCGGTGCTGGTGAAGGGCCGTGACGAGCCCCTGTCCCTCTTCCGCGTGCGCGGCTGACGGCTACTCGGCGTCCTGGCCCAGCCGCTCCGGCTGGAGGAGGACGATCTGCCCGCCCTCGAAGCTGAGCATCCCCTCGCGCACGTAGTAGCGCAGCCACTTGTTGACGCTCTCGCGGGTGACGCCGCACAGGTTGGCCAGCTCCGACTGCGTGAGCTTGGGGGTGATGACCAGCCCGTCGGGGGCCTGCTTCCCCTGCGTCTTCGCCAGCTCCAGCAGCACCCGCACCAGCCGGCTGCGCGCATCCAGGAACGCCGAGTCGTACACGAGCTGCGTCGTGCGCCGCACCAGCCGGCTCATGTTCGCCAGCAGCGCCAGGCTCACCTGCGGACGCGTCTCCAGGTAGCGCCGGAAGTCATCGCGCTGGAGCGTCAGGAGGTGGGCCTCCTCGCGCGCCATCGCGTCCGTGGAGCGCATCTCGCCGTCCAGCAGTGACAGCTCGCCGAAGGCATCCCCCCGGTCCAGCAGCGCCAGGGTGATTTCGCGCCCCTCGCTGGAGGAGAGCCGGATGGCCACCTGGCCGCGCCGGATGATGAACAGCGCGGTGCCCACGTCCCCCCGGTGGAAGATGACCTCCCCCCTCGCGAAGCGCCGGGGCTGGAGGAGCGACGACATGTTCTCCAGGTCCTCCCGGCCGAGGCTCTCGAACATGGGGATTTCGGCCAGCAGCTGCGCGTAGGACATGGGGGGAGGTCCATTCTGCCCGGAATCCCTGGATGCAGGTAGGGAAGCCTCCCATCCAGGCCCGGTGGACAAGTCCGGCGGGTGTGAACGCCTTCACACCGGGCTTGTGGGCCGCTTCACAGATCGAAACAGGGGGTCCCGGTACTGTTCCTTCATCGCAGCACGGGAAGCAGGGGGGCCCGCGCAGCAGCAACACGGTGAGTCACGGAGTCGGGGGACTTCTTAGCTCACCGCGGCATGCGCGGGAAATGAGGGGGACCGCAGGGGCTGGCACATAGAAGGGGGAAGCGTCGAGTTTCTGAGGGGGAATTCGACGCGAATACGAGTGCCGGCTCCCGCTGGAGCCTGAAAGCAATGGAACCCGGGCCTGAAGGCCTGTCGCTCCGGGGGGAGTGACGGCCTTCAAGTCCGGGTTGTTTTATTTGGCCAGGGCCACCGCGGGCGTGAGCGTCAGCGTGGCCTCGCGGTGCTGCTCCACGGCCTGGCGCGTGTGGAGCATGGGGTGGAACTCCACCTTGCGGTTGAGCTCCATCAAGTCGTCGCGGTGCTTGTGGAACAGGTGTTCCGACTGCCCCGGCGAGTGGATGGACACGGAGCGGGACAGGTCCGCCAGGTCCACGATCATCCGCAGCGCGGTGCCGTGGACCACCTTGAAGGGGTTGCTCCAGACGAACGACGCGCCGTCCACGGAGTAGTTGTCGCCCCGGGCCGGCACCGGGCGGCTGTTGAAGACGCGCCGGATGGGGCCGGGGATGGCGGGCCCGCCCAGCATCTGGTGCGCGTAGGTCAGCTGGTGCACCTGGCCCCAGGCCCACGCCTCGGGCTTCGGGCCGTACGTCTTCGTAAGCCATGCGATGGCCACGCCCAGGGCCGAGCGGAGGATGTCGTCGCGCGTCTCCTTCTCCGGCGTCTTCGGGTCATCCCACCAGGCGCTGTCCGGCTGGGACATCAGGCCGATGACGAAGGGCATGTGCAGGCTGCCGTGCCGTTCGTACTGGCCCATCAGGTATTCCTTCACCAGCGACGGCTCCAGCTTGTGCTGGAGCAGCTTGCGCAGCACTTCGATGTACCAGGCCTGGAACACCGTGGCGCCCACGGCCTCCGGCTCGAAGCGCAGGTCCCACGCCTTCAGCGCGTCCACCGCCTGGCGCTGGAGGTCGTCCGCCGGCAGCGCCGCCGCCAGGAAGTAGGGGCGCAGCGTCTCCGCGGGCAGCGAGTACGTCTGCGCCTGGATGTCCCGCATGGACTCCACGGTGTGCTGCGTGCCCGCCTCCAGCAGGTCGGTGATGCGCTTCGCGCGGTAGCCGGGGAACCAGTTGTGCGCGATGAGGTGCGGGTAGTCGTCGGACGTAATCTTGTTGTTCGCCGTGGCCGCGTAGCCCGCGGGCGGGTTGAAGGACGCGGGCAGATCCTCGAAGGGGATGAAGCCCGTCCACTCGGATTCGCCCGTCCAGCCCGGCATGGGGATGAGGCCCTGGTGTCCCTGGCGGATGGGAATCTTCCCCGTGGCCTGGTAGCCGACGTTGCCGGCCGTGTCCGCGTAGACGAAGTTCTGGCCCGGCCCCTCCCAGCACTTCATGGCGGCGCGGAAGGACTCCCAGTCCGTCGCCAGGTTGAGCTTGAGCACGGCGTTGATGAGCGGCTGGCATTCCCGGTGCGCCCACCTGAGCGACAGGGGCTCGCTGTCCTTCAGGTCCTCCGCCATGACGACATTCATCAGCGGGCCGTGGCGGGTGCTCTGCACCTCCAGCACCACGGGCGTGCCGCCCTTGATGGGGATCTCCTCGCGGCGCACCTCCAGGTCGTGCCAGACGTCCTGGTAGAGGTACTTCTTGGGCGCCTTCGGGTCGTCCAGCTTCTCGATGTAGAAGTCCTGGGTGTCCGGCCCCAGGTTGGACATGCCCCAGGCCACCTTCCCGTTGTGGCCGACAATCAGCATGGGCACGCCGGGCAGGGAGAAGCCCACGTGCTGGAAGCGGCCGCCGTGCAGGCCGTTCTCGTACCAGGTGGACGGCATGCTCAGCGGGATGTGCACGTCGTTGGCGAGCAGCGGCTGGCCGCTCTTCGTGCGCTGGCCGTGCACCACCCAGTTGTTGCTGCCGGAGACGATGTTGGGGTCGCCCAACACATCGTCCACGCTGTCCAGGCCGGACATCGCCTTCACATTCTTCAGGCCCGGCAGGCGCGCCTCCTTCGGAACGATGAGGGGCGTCTCCGGCGCGTTCTGCGGCAGCAGCGCGTTGGCCACCTCTTCGCCCACCGCCGCCACCAGCCGCGCGCGGAAGAGCTCGATGCGGTGATTGCCGCCCAGCATCAGCGCCAGCATGTTGCCGCGCGCGAGCGAGTCCACGGGCGTCCAGGGCGCGGGCGCCGTGGCCATCACGGTGAACTCGTAGGGCAGCGGCTCCGCGGCGATGCGCGCGTTCATGCCCGCGCTGTAGGCCTCCAGGATGGCGCGCGCCTCCGGGTCCACCTGCGCCCAGGCCTTTTCGGCCATGTCGCGCAGGCCCATGGTGAGCAGGAACTTGTCCGCGCCCACGCCCATGGGGCCCAGCAGGGTCCCGAGCCGTCCGTCCACCAGCCGGCGGCCCATCTCCAGCTGCCACAGCCGGTCCTGCCCGTGCACGTAGCCCTGGGCGAAGAACAGGTCGTGCTCGTCACTGGCGAAGATGTGAGGCACGCCCCACGTGTCGCGCAGCACCTCCACCTTGCCGTGCAGGCCGGGCAGGGTGAGCGTGCCTTCCTCGCGCGTCCAGCGGCGGCGGGCGAGCCAGGGGCCCACGCCCGGGGTGGCCACGGCCATGGCGGACGGCAGCATGCGCAGCATGCGCAGGACCTGGGTG
>NZ_RAWF01000302.1:0-11714 GCF_003612075.1 Corallococcus sp. CA041A | reverse complement strand
GGGCGTCCGGGGCACCGGCGGGGCGCTGGTGGAGGACGCGGAGGCCGCGATGCGGGTGACGTTGGAGAACGCGGGGACGACGGCGCTCGCGGTGGCGTCCCTGTATGGAGGGGCCCGGGTGGCGTTGGCGCTCCAGGAGCGGCACCCGGCCGTGGGCGGACTGTGTCTGGTGGCGCCGGATGTGGACCCGCTGTCACTCGTGCGACTGTCGTGTCCGCTGCTGGTGATTGTGGGGGCGGAGGACACCCGGGTGCCCCGGGCGGCGCTGGCCGCGGCTGTCGCGGAGGCCGGGGGCGATTTAGAGGTCATCGACGATGCCGGGGCGACCTTCCATCGCAACCTTCCCCAGGTGGGGCGGGCGGCGGCGGCGTGGCTCCAGCGCCTGTCGGGTGGGTAGGGCGTTGGCGTGCAAACCGTTGGACTTCTTCACCTTTCTTCATCCCCTGCGCCTTGCACGGCCGGCCGGGGGGCGGACAGACTGAAAGCGCAGACCCAATCGTCCCGCCGTGCGTTCGTAGTGGGTCTTCGAGGCGTCTTCGTTCAAGGAGTGTCCCGATGCGGATGAGGCGATGGAACGTGGTTCTCGCGGCGCTGGCCCTGTCGGCCTCGGCGTGCGCTTCCGCATCGCGGGAGCCGGAGGCCCCCGCCGGGCAGGACCTGGCGGCAGCGCAGGCGGAGGTGTCCCAGGCGGTGGCGGAAGGCTCGGACGACGTGGTGTCCGGCGCCATCGTGGTGGACTTCAAGGACGGGACCACCAAGGAGCAGTTCGACGCCTGGGAGCAGGAGTGGGGCGTGGACCTGGAGTTCAACTCCCTGGAGGGTCCTCGCACGGGTGTCACGCTGGCGGTGGGCGTGGACGGCGTGGAGGACGTGCTCCAGCGCATCCGCCAGAACCCGGCGGTGGAGTCCGCCGAGCCGCTCATGCAGGTGCGCACCAGCTACACGCCGAACGACCCCCAGTTCGAGTCCCAGTGGAACCTCCGGATGATCGACATGCCGAAGGCCTGGGACGGCAACCGGGGCAAGGGCGTGGTGGTGGCGGTCATCGACACGGGCATCGCCTACGAGGACCACGACGACTTCAAGCAGGTGCCGGACCTGAAGGGCGTGTCGTTCGTGAAGGGCTATGACTTCGTCAACGACGACGAGCACGCCAACGACGACCATGGCCACGGCACGCACGTGGCGGGCACCATCGCGCAGGCCACCAACAACGGCGAGGGCGTGGCGGGCGTGGCGTTCGACGCGACGCTGATGCCGCTCAAGGTGCTGAACCACTTCGGCAGTGGCACCTCCGCGGACATCGCGGACGCCATCCGCTTCGCGGCGGACCACGACGCGAAGGTCATCAATATGTCGCTGGGTGGTGGCCTGTATTCGCAGGTCATGGCCAGCGCGGTGGAGTACGCGCGCAAGAAGGGCGTCACCGTGGTGGCCGCGGCGGGCAACACCGGGCGCGGCAAGGTGGAGTTCCCTGCGGCGTACCCGGGCGCGGTGGCGGTGAGCGCGGTGGGCCCGGCCGGCACGCGCGCGCCGTACTCGTCCTACGGCAAGGAGCTGGACATCGCGGCGCCCGGTGGTGACAAGAGCCGGGGCGATACGGGCGGCATCCTTCAGAACACCATCGACCCGCGCGACCCGTCTCGCTCCATCTACGCCTGGTACCAGGGCACCAGCATGGCCGCGCCGCACGTGGCTGCCGTCGCCGCGATGCTCTACGGCGCGGGCGCCACCACGCCGGACGAGGTGGAGCAGGCGCTCTACGCCGGCGCCAAGGCGACGGAGAACCAGGCCTGGTCGGAGGAGTACGGCCATGGCGTCCTCAACGCGAATGCCTCGCTGAAGGCCTTCAACGGCGCTTCGCCCCGGTGGCCGTCGCTGGGCTGGGCCGCGGCGCTGCTCGCGCTGGTGCTGCTCACGCTGCGTGGACGCGAGCGCCCGGGCTACCTCAACGTGCTCTTCCGCCCGGCGTTCCTCGTGCCGTTGGTACTCTCCACGGTGGGCTTCTTCTTCCTGCGCACCTGGTTCGCGGGTGCGGCGGGCGCGGCCCAGGACGTGGTGAGCGTGGCGTCGCTGCCCATCCCGGACTGGCAGCGCATCATCTTCGGCCGGGGCGCGGTGAATCCGCTGTTCTACAGCGCGCTCATTCCCCTGGTGCTGTCGCTGCCGGCCATCGCGTGGCGGGGCTTCCGGCCGGCGGTGGGCGGCCTGGCGTTGGGCTTCGCGGGCTTCCTGGCCTACGCGGCGTGGGTGGGCGCTCCGGCGCTGGCGTGGATGCCGTTCACCTTCCTGGCGAAGCCGTGGCTGGGCTTCAACACGGTGGTGTGCCTCGTCATCGCCCGCGCGATGCTCAAGCGGGAGGACGCATGAAACTCTCCGGCACGGTGCAGTACCAGGACCTGGAGGGCGGCGTGTGGGTCCTGAAGGCCGACGACGGCCGGACGTACCAGCTCGCGGGCGGTGACCGGAAGATCAAGAAGGACGGTCAGCGCATCTCCGCCGAGGGCAGCATCCAGCGCGACGCCGTCACCGCCGCCATGGTGGGGCCGGTGTTCCACGTCAGCTCGTACAAGTCGGAGTGACGTCGTGCCCGGGGGGAGTCATCCCTCCGGGCCTCAGCGGCTGCGCTTGTCCTTGCCGGGGCCATAGGCCTCCGACTGGCGCAGCCGCTCTTCTTCGTAGGCCTCCATGGGCACCTCGCCCTTGCGTACGGCGTCGCGGAGCTGCCGCATGGCCTTGCGCTCGGCCTGGAGCGCGGGAGCCGCGTCCTTGGGCAGCGGATCCACCGGGTGCTGGACGTCGTAGACGCTCAGCGACACGCCACGCCCATCCACGAGGCCCAGCCCCACCAGGGACAGCGTGGCCGCCATCACCCAGGGCAGCAGCTGGAGGGCGAAGAGGGGCACGGGCTTCGTGGCGCGCACCTCCTCATCGCTGGGGGGAGTGCCGCGTCCCCACACGGAAGGGAAGTGCCGGGACGCTGCGCGCAGGCCCAGCAGCGCCGTCCAGCCCACCAGCACCAGACCCACCACGGCGCGCCAGTCCGTCACGTCGTCCGTCGCTCCGTCCTTCGCGAGCCCTGAGTGCGTGGCGATGAGGAACAGCGCCGATGACACGATGTTGTTGGCCGCATGCGCCGCGATGCCCGGCCACAGCGAGCCGGTGCGCCAGAAGAGCCAGCCGAACAGCAATCCCAGCTCCGCGCGGGCGAGGAAGCCCACCGGATCCAGGTGGAACGCGCTGAACACCACGGACGAGATGATCAGCGCGCGCCAGGGGGATGCGGGGGCTGGCGGCGTCAGGGAGCGCTGGAAGAGGCCGCGGAAGAAGACCTCTTCGCACAGCGGAGCGGCCACGGACACGCCGCCCAGCAGCAGCGCCAGCTCAATCGGCGTCTGGCCTTCGAAGAGGCGCGAGGCGTCGAACATCTCCCGCAGCCATGCGGGAGCCACCTTCTGCGCGAGGAACTGTACGGGCACCACCACGCCGACGAAGTTGGCCACGCCCAGCAGGAAGCCGAACAGGGTGGGGGCGCCCAGGAACGGCGTGAGGCCCACGTACGCGGCGGGCCGGTACCCTGAGCGGCGCAGCATGATCCACGCGAGGCCCAGGAAGAGGAACACCTCCGTGAACCATACGCCGAAGGCGGGGTTGAGCAACTGGGTGACGGCGCCCACCGTCACGAAGAGCCCGAAGGCCAGGGCCGCGGCGAGCACGGGGTGGGGCGGCGACAGCGGCGCGGGGGCCTCCGCCGGCCGCGGGTCGCTGGAAGGGAAGGCTTCGTCCACCGTGTCGTCTCCTGCCCCCTCTCCGTCAGGCGGAGAGGGGTGGGGTGCCGCGTTCGCTTCGAGGAGGAAGTGCTTCGTCAGGCCCGGTGGAGGTAGCCGCGGATCTCCTCCGCGAGCGGGTTCTTCCGGGGAAGCTCCGCCGCCGCGGCCGGGTCACCCAGCCGCAGCTTCTTGTCCTCTTCCACGAGGATGCGCTGATCCAACAGGTACTCCACCGCGTTCTCCAGCGTCGTCTTCGCCAGGGACTCGGCGGCGGTGATGCGGCCGGCGTTGTACTCGCCGCGCCCCGTCTCCAGCGCCAGCTTGACGAACGTCTTGCGGTCGGTGGCCACGCCCGCGGCCACGTCCGGCAACGTCATGGCGGCCAGCAGGTAGGCCTCCAGGAAGTCGCGCAGCAGGTCCGCCAGGAACTCCAGGTCCGGCTGGGCGTGGGCCTCCGGCGCGCGCGTGAGCGTGTCGCCCTCGTGGATGACCAGACCCATGCGCACGAGCCGCTCCACGCACTCGGCGAAGATGGTGTCGAACGACGCGCCCACCCGGTAGATGAACTCCACCTTGAAGAGGCGCGACAGGAACAGCGCGCGGGCCTTCACGGTGTCGTACGGCGCGGGCGTGCCCGCGAGCAGCGCGTTGGCCACCAGGCTGCGCGCGGCCACCAGGTTCATCAGCGTGTTCTTGTAGAAGGACATCTCCGGGCGGCGTGAATCCTCCACCTGGTAGCTGACCTCGCCGCGCGCCTCCTTCGTGCGCACCATCTCGTCGGAGATGAACTCACGCATCGCGTCCTGGATGGGGCCCAGCGTCTCCGGGTTGCTCGGCGCGTTGGCCAGTTCCTTGGACAGCCGCGCGCCGTCCTCGGAAGCGATGCGGCGCAGCAGGCTGATCCGATCCGTGAGCTCGCGCTGGGTGAGGCCGCGCCGGCGGTGGGCCAGGAGCGACGCGCTCACCAGCGCGTGAGGCGTGACGGTGGACACCTTGCTGATGCCGTACATCACGCGGTTGCCCAGCGCGCGCACCAGGCCCTTCTTCTGCTCGTCCGTCACCGGCTCCTGCGGCGACAGGCCACGCGCCTGCATGAACTCCACCAGCGACAGCGGCTCGTCGAAGGTGAGGTGGATGCGCCCGTAGCGCGCGGCCAGCACCTTGGGCGCGCTCAAGAGGGCCTTCAGGTCCTCCGGCTTCTTCTCCCCGCCGGCCAGCTCCTTTGAGTAGCTGTCGGACTCCACCACCTTCTCGTAGTCGATGGAGACGGGCACGAAGTAGAGGTCGTTGCGCGCGCCATCCAGCACCGCCTCGACCTGCCACGTGAGCATGCCCAGCTTGGGCGTGAGCAGCTTGCCCGTGCGCGAGCGGCCACCCTCCGGGAAGAACTCCTGGTGGATGCCGTCATGCACCAGCTTCTTGATGTACGCCTTGAAGGACGCGGCGTAGACCTTGTCGCCCTTGAACGAGCGACGCAGGAAGAACGCGCCGCAGCGGCGGAACAGCACGCCCAGGGGCCAGAAGGACAGGTTCGCGCCCGCGGCCACCAGTGGCGCGGTGTAGCCCCGGTTCCAGAGCACCCAGCTCATCACCAGGTAGTCCACGTGGCTCTTGTGGCTGGGGCAGAGCACCACCGGCGCCTTGCCCGCGGCCTTGAGCGCCCGGTGCAGCCCGGCCTCGTCCACGCCGATGCCGTCGTAGATGCGGTTGAACACCCACTCCAGCATCGGCGCGATGAGCGCCAGCACGGACGGGTTGGGCTTGGCGGCAATGGCTTCCAGGTTGCGCTGGGCCTCGCGGTACACGCTCGAGGGCTTGCGGCCCGTGGCGGCGGCGTGCTCGTCCAGCACCTTGCGCAGCTGACGGTCGCGCAGCGTCTCCTCGATGAGCCGGTCCGTGGGCTTCTGCGGCGGGCCGAACACCGCGCGCGTCTCACGCGCGAGGAACACGTGCAGCGTGCTGCGCACCTTGCGCGCCAGCACCTCGTCGCTGACGCCCGGGTTCTCCTCGATGAAGCGGCGCAGGTCGATGGGCTCTCCCACGCGGAACTGCGCGCGCTTGTAGTTGCGGAAGAACGCCACCATGGAGTGCACGAAGCCCGGTGCCTCCGGGCTTCCGAACAGCGCGTCGCGCCAGCCCGGCTTGAGCTTCGCGGGGCGCTTCTCCCAGACGAACAGCTCCGGCACCAGGAACACCGGGCGCTCGGAGCCGCGCGCCAGCCGCACCAGTTCGGGGAAGGGGTCCTCGCGCGTCTCCTTGCCGGAGGCATGCAGGAGCGCCGTGCGGCGCAGGAACACCAGGCCGCTGCCGCCCTGCTCGCGGGCGTAGCGGAAGCGCTCCTCCACCGCGCCGCCCTGCGCTGTCTGGCGCCAGGGTTTGGTGAACCAGGGGCGCAGGTTCACCACCGCGCGGATGGGCGGCATGGCCCGGCGGACCATGGCCCACGCGATGTAGAGGAAGTTGATCCACGCCGTGGTGCGCATGACGTGCACCACGAAGCCCCGGGCGCTGAGCGCGCGCAGCTCGTTCTCGGCCTCCGGCGGGAAGTGCACCCCGTCGAAGTACCGAGCCCCGAGCACCCGGGACATGGGACCGAATTCCTCCTTCAAAGCCTCTCCTTGCGTCGCGGTCTGCGCCAGCGCGGTGTCCATCGCAGCCCCCCAGGCTACATGTTTTCCGGCGTCGGGATGCCCAGCAAGGTGAGCCCCGCCGCCAGCGTGATGCGCGTCGCGTCCGTGAGCGCCAGCCGGGCCGCGCGCACCGCGTCATTCCCCTCCACGAGGATGCGCTTGTCGCGGTCCTTGTTGCCGGCCGTGTAGTAGCGGCTGTACGCCGCCGCCACGTCCAGGAGCAGCCGCGCCACCAGGCTGGGCTCGTACTGCTCCGCCGCCGCCTTCACCGTGTCCGGCAGCCGCATCAGCTCACGCACCAGGGCCTGCTCTTCCGGGAGCGTGAGCAGGGACGGATCATACGCCGAGGGCACGCCGCCGCCCTTGCGCAGCACGTTCGCGCTCCGGGCATGCGCGTACTGGAGATAGGGCCCCGTGTGCCCCTCGAGGCTCGTCACCTCGTCCCAGTCGAACGTGTAGTCGCTGGCGCGGTTGTGCTTGAGGTCGCCGAAGACGATGGCGCCCAGGCCGATCTGCTCCGCCAGCGCCTCCGCATCGGTCGTCTCCAGGTTGCCCTGCGCGACGTTCTCCTTCACGCGCTGGAGCACGCGCTCCTTCGCCTCGTCCAGCACCTGATCCAGCTCCACCACCTGGCCCTTGCGCGTGCTCATGCCGTGGATGCGGCCGAACGGCACGTGCACGCACTTGTCCGCCCACGGCTGGCCCATCTCCGTCAGGGTGCGGAACACCTGCCGGAAGTGCAGCGCCTGGTCCTGCGCGACGACGTAGAGCGACTTGTCGAAGTTGAAGCGCGCGTGGCGGTCCTCTGCGGCGGCCAGATCGCGCGTGGCGTAGAGCGTGCTGCCGTCGTTCTTCTTGAGGAGCACGGGCGGCTCGCCGTCCGCGTAGGGCATGTCCACGATGATGGCGCCCTGGGACTCCTTCACGCCGGGCTTCTTCGCGATCTGCTCGATGACCGCGTCCATCTTGCCCTGGTAGCGGCTCTCGCCCTCGATGTGCTCGAAGTCGATGCCCATGCGCGCGTAGACGCGCTTGAAGCCCTTGAGGCTCGTCTCCCGGAACTGGTTCCAGAGCTTCATCGCCTCCGGATCGCCCGCCTCCATGCGGCGGAAGAACTCGCGGGCCTTCTCATCGAAGGCCGGGTCTTCACCGGCGCGCTTGTTGGCCTGAACGTAGACCTGGACCAGATGCGCCATGTCCTCCCGGAGTTCCTCCTTGCCGAACTCCTGGAAGCCCACGGCGACGAGGCCGAACTGCTTGCCCCAGTCACCCAGGTAGTTGACGCCCTCCACGCGCCAGCCCAGCGCGCGGTACAGGTTCGCGATGCAGTGGCCCAGGAACGTGGTGCGGATGTGGTGGAAGCCAATGGGCTTGGCGATGTTGGGCGACGAGTAGTCGATGACCACCGTCTTGCCCTTGCCGTCCTCCGCGTCGCTGCCGTAGGCGAGCCCCGCCAGTCGCACGCCGTCGATGACCTCCTGGGTGAAGGGGAGGGGGAGGAATCGCGCGTTGACGTAGGGGCCCACGGCCTTGACCTCCAGGCCCGGGACCTGGAGCGCCTGCGCGAGCTGCGCGGCGATGGCGGGGGGCGCCTTCTTCTGCGCCTTGGCGAGAGGGAAGGTGGCGAAGCTCAGGTCGCCGTGCGCGGGATCCGCGGGCTTGACCTGGGGCTCGATGTCAGCGGCGGGGACACCCAGGGCCCCGGCGAGGGCCTGGGCGAACGCGGCGCGATAGCGGCTATAGACAGAAGTGCTCATGGACCGCGCGGATACTACCCAAGGCGGGGCGCCTTCCATCCACCTCTTCTGTGGGGAAGGCGTCAGAGCGTCATTCAGGTCACGGCGGGGCCGCGGCTCTTGGGGCGCACCACCGAGGCCACGGTGTCCAGCAGCTTGGGCAGCTTCAGAGGCTTCTCGAAGTACCCGTCGATGCGGTCCGGCCCTTCACCCGAGGTGAGGGACGCGACGTCGCTCGCGCCGGAGATGATGTAGACGACCACGTCCGCCAGCGACTCCGTGGTGCGGATGTAGTGGAGCACGGAGCGTCCGTCCTCCCCCGACAGCCGCAGGTCCAGCAGCACCATGGCCGGCCGGATGTGGGACAGGATGGAGCGCGCCTCGGCGGCGCCGGAGGTGGCCATCACCCGGTAGCCCTCCTGCTCCAGCACCTGTTCCAGCACCTCGCGGCAGTCCACGTCGTCCTCCACCAGGAGGATGCCGCCCGCCTTGGGCGCGGCCTGGTTCACGTCCGGGGCGCTCACGGCGCTCGCGAACAGGGGCAGGACCATCTGGAACGTGCTGCCCTCACCCAGGATGCTGCTGGCGTCCACGCGGCCGCCGTGCAGCGCGACAATCTTGGCGACCAGCGGCAGGCCCAGGCCCGTGCCCGGGGGACGGGGCATGCCCGGCTGCGCCCGGTAGAACGAGTCGAACACGTGCTCCAGGGCTTCCGCCGTCATGCCCTGGCCGGAGTCCTTCACGGTGAGGACGCCCAGGCCCTCGCTGGACGACACGCTCACCTCGACGACGTCCTCCGTCTCGCTGTGATGGATGCCGTTCTCCACGAGGTTGTGGATGGCCTCGGAGATGCGCTCGCGGTCGCCTCGGACGAACACCTCCGGGCAGGGGGGAATCACCACGCGCACGCGGCTGTGCTCCGCGACGGCGCCCAGCCCGCGCACCACCTCTTCCGCCACGGCCTTGAGGCCGAAGGGGCGCTGGTTGAGCTGCATCTTCCCGGACGACAGCCGGGACATCAGCACCAGGTCGTTCACCTGCTGGAGCAGCCGGTCCGCGTTGCGATCACAGATCTGCACCGCGCGGCGCTGCCCGTCCGTCAGCGTGCCCAGCTTTTCCCGGCCCAGCATGGCCAGGTAGGCCTTGATGGTGGTGAGCGGGTTCTTCAAGTCATGGGACACATTGCCGAGCAGCTCCTCGCGGTTCTGCTCCAGGCTCTTCAAGCCCGCGATGGCCGTCTGCAGGTCCTTGTTGCGCCGGGCGCTGTCGTCGCGCAGCCGGGCCACCTCGTAGGCGGCGGTGAGCTGCGACGCCAGTGACTGCATCAGCACGTCGGACGCCTTCCGGCGCGCGCCCAGCACCACCAGCACGCCCGTCACGCCTTGCGGTCCCTCCAGGGGCACGGCGACGGTGTCGTCCTCACGCAACAGCGCCTTGTCGGTGAAGCACCGGCCCACCACGCCCTCGCCCGGGACGGCGGCGGTGACGCGCTCGTCGTAGCGTCCGCGCACGTGCTCCACGTGCAGTTGGTTGCGCGACGGGAAGTGGCGCGCGACGTAGCAGACCTTCGGCTTGAGCAGCGTGTGGAGCGTCTGCAGCTGCGCGCGCAGGGCCTCGGTGGGGCCCGCGTTGTCGGTGAGCTGCCGGCCCATCTCCAGCAAGGCCTGGGCGGCGGTATCGGTGTCCACCGGAGGAGGCGGTTTCGCCGCCCGCTTCGGTGGAGCCTTCTTCGCGATGGTGGCGGGGCGCAGCGGGACGACCTCTGCGAGCTGCGGACCCTTCTTCTTCGATGGCACGCGTGAATCCTGCTTCATGTCTCGCGTGGGAGGGAACCGCACTGAAGCCCGGTGCCCTCCACCAACGCCGAGCGTGTCAGGTGCCCGACAGCCCCCCAGCCCCGTTGTCCGCTTCCCTGGCCGGGGTACTGGAATGACTCAGGGTCGGCGCTGGATGCGGCCGTCCTTGTCGAGGCTGTAGGGCTCCACGAGGGCGGCCTGCACCTTCTCCTGGTAGCCCTGCACGCCGAAGCCGCTCTCCGCCAGGGCCGACAGCGCCACGGTCTGCACGCGGCGCGCGGTGTCCTCGGAGGTGAGCAGCTTGAGCAGGGGCTCGCGCGCCGGCTCGTACTTCAGGGGCCCCAGGACGTTGATGGCGGCGATCTTCACGTCGTCGGACATGTCCTCCAGGAAGGGGAGGACGGCCGGGGCCACGCGCGGATCCTGCTTGCCCAGCACGTGGTGGAGCAGCACGACCTTCTTCTCCGGGTCGCGCGTGTAGCGGGAGGACAGGTGCTGGAGCGTGTCCGCGATGACGCCCATGAGCGCGTCCTCGGCGAGCAGCTCCTGGAGGATGCGCAGCGCCCAGGACGTGGCCTGATCACTCGACTTGAGGAAGGCGCTCACCGGCGCGACGGCGTCCTGGCCGAAGTGCTTGATCAGCTCGAAGGTGTGCTCTTTCTCGTCGGCGTCGGTGGTGAGCGGGTCCACGGTGATGGTGAACCGGCTGAGCAGCACCGTGACGGCCTCGGGGTACTTCATCTCCCCCAGCTGCTGCAGGGCCTTCTGCCGCGTGGACGGCTCCCCGTACTTCTGGGTCACCTTGGACTTGAGCTTGAGGGCTTTGTCGGGGCCCGAGCCGCCCGTGAGGAAATCGAAGAGACCCATAAGTACGTACCCGCTCCGGAATCGGAAGAGTGGAGGCGCGATGTAGGACGGTGCGCCTTCCAGGACAAGTGGCAACGACAACTACAACGTCAGCTCCCGGCGCACGTCGCCCCGGTAGGCCCGCGCCAGCGTCTCCGCGGCGGCCCGGACCTCGTCCGTGGCCTCCTCGGGGACCTTCACCTGGAGCAGCAGGTACATGTCGCCCGGAGTACCGCCCCGGAGCGACGGCACGCCGCGCCCCTTGAGCCGCATCTTGCGGCCGGACTGTGAACCTGGAGGCACCTTCAGCGTCACCTCACCCTGGAACGTAGGCACGCGCACCTCGCCGCCCAGCAGCGCCTCGGAGACCGTCACCGGCAGGTCCAGGTAGAGGTCGTCGCCCTCGCGGCGCACCAGCGGATGCTCGGCCACCTCCGTCTCGATGTAGAGGTCCCCCGGAGGGCCCCCCTGGACGCCCGCCGCGCCCTGGCCGGCCAGCCGCACCTTGGAGCCGGTGACGACGCCCGCCGGAATCTTCACCGTCAGCCGGGTCGTCTCCTCCTTGATGCCGCTCCCACCGCACTGGGAGCAGGGCTCCGGGGCCTTCCCGCTGCCGCGGCAGGTGGGGCACACGCCGGAGCCGCCGAACATGGCGCCGCCCCGCCGGGCCCGGCCCGTGCCGTTGCAGGTGGGGCACGTCACGAGCTTCCCGGTGTTGCCCTCGCCGTGGCACTTGGAGCAGCGGCCCGGCCGCTGGAGCGTCAACGCGCGCTCGGTGCCGGTGACGGCCTCCGCGAGCGAAACCTGCACGCGGGTCGTCAGGTCATCGCCGCGCTCGGCCGCGGTGGACCGGCTGCCGCCCCGGCCCCGCCCGAAGAGGTCGTTGATGTCGAAGCCGCCAGCGCCCCCGCCGCCTCCGCCCGAGCGCCCGAAGAT
>NZ_RAWF01000301.1:0-11740 GCF_003612075.1 Corallococcus sp. CA041A | reverse complement strand
GCTTGGGGGTGGGGGGCGGCTTGTACTGGATGGACGACTCAATCTGCGCCGGCATCCAGCCGAAGTGCCCCGCCAGCGCGCTGATGAGCGCCGAGCGCGTCAGGCCCGGAGGCACCTGGGAGGTGACGGGCTTGAGCCGCTCCAGGGCGGACATCTTCTCCTCGAAGCTCGCCTGCTTGCCCAGGGGGAGCAGGGTGGCGAAGAGGTAGGCGGTGAGGGGCTGGGCTCCCTCCAGGAGGCGCTCCACGCCGTCGGTGCCCTCGCGGCGGGCGAAGACGTCCGGGTCATCCCCCTGCGGCAGGAGCGCCACCCGGGTGGGAGCGCCAGCGGCGAGCAGGGGACCGGCCAGTCGCTCCACGGCGGCGAGGCCCGCGGAGTCCCCGTCCAGGAGCAGCACCAGGTCGCGGGCCTCCGCGCGCTTGAGCACCTGGAGGTGCCCGGCGGTGAGGTTGGTGGAGCACAGGGCCACCGCGTGGCGCACGCCCACCTGGTGCAGGCCGATGCAGTCGAAGTACCCCTCCACGAGCACGGCCGTCTTGCGCTTGTGGATGTCGTCGCGCGCCTGGTCCATGCCGAAGAGCGTCTCGCTCTTGTTGTAGAGCCGGGACTCGCGCGAGTTGAGGTACTTGGGTCCGTCCTCCGCCGCGACCAGCCGGCCGCCGAAGGCGATGGGCCGCCCCTCCGGCGCGCGGATGGGCACCATCAGGCGGCTGCGGAAGAAGTCGATGCAGCCATCCCCGCTGTTTCGCTTGCTGATGAGCCCCGCCTTCAGGCCCCACTCCAGCATGCCGTTCTTCTGGAAGCGGTCCGCCAGGAGGCTCCACTGCGCGGGCGCCCACCCCAGGCCGAAGCCCTGGGCCACTTCCTCCGACACGCCACGGCTGGCCAGGTAGGCGCGCGCGGCGCGGCCTTCGTCCTCGTGCCAGAGCAGGCCGCGGAAGTGCTCCGCGGCGAAGTCCGTGGCCTCCTTGACCTGCTGACGCTCCTTGAGGCCGGGGTCCTGCGCGGCCTCCAGGTCGATGCCCACTTCCTGGGCCAGGTCTCGCACGGCGTCCTGGAACGTCTTGCCCAGGTAGCGCTGGATGAAGGACACCGCGTCGCCGCTCGCCCGGCAGCCGTGGCAGAAATAGAAGCGCTTCTCCGGCACCACGTAGAAGGACGGCGTCTTCTCCTGGTGGAAGGGGCAGCGGCCCTTGAATTCACGGCCGGCCTTCTTGAGCTCCACGTGACGGGACACCAGGGACACGATGTCCACGCGGTCGAGGACCTCCTGGATCTTGTGCTCCGGAATCACGACGCCCCTCCATCCATCCGCATGAGCGCGGCCTTCCGCCCGCCATCCTGACGGCCCCCTCTGACGCACCCGGGGCCGCGCCCCGCCGGGACTTCCACCCAGGCGGGTAGGGCAGGCCGACGCGGCAAGGGCGCGGAAACGGACGAGGGTTGGGACACGGCGCTCACTCCTGAAGGCTGCCCGCTCGCCTCCCGGGGTGGGGGACGGGCGGAGGTGCCTTTGAGGATCAGCGCTTAATGGCCAGCGGGCGAGGGATCAAAAAATCCGCTTCGAGCCCGGGGTGGGGAGGGCACCTGGGAGACGTTCCCGGCGCCCCTTCCCCTGGAATCACAGGTGCTTCAGGACAGCTTGGCCAGCTGGGCCTTCACTTCTTCGGAGATGGCCTTGCCCTCGGCCTTGCCCTGGAGCTTGGGGTTCACGTTCTTCATGACCGCGCCCATGTCCTTGGGGCCCTTGGCGCCGACCTCGGCGATGGAGGCCTGGACGGCGGCGGTGAGCTCTTCCGGGGTGAGCTGCTTGGGCAGGTAGCGCTGCAGGACGGAAATCTCCTGCTCTTCCTTGTCCGCCAGCTCCGGGCGGCCACCGGCCTTGAACTGTTCGATCGAGTCGCGGCGCTGCTTGATGAGGCCGGCGATGACCTGCAGGACGCCCGCGTCGTCCAGCTCGCTGGCGCCCGGCTCGACCTCCTTGTACTTCACGGCGCTCTTGAGCATGCGCACCACGCTCAGGGTCAGCTCGTCCTTGGCCCGCATCGCGTCCTTCAGGTCCGCGGTCAGGCGCTCTTTCAGGGTGGTCATGTCGGGATTCCTCACGGGCGGGGAAAAGGGTCGCCGCGCCAGCGGATGGGACGGCGGGAGCCAGGGCACCTGACTGCTTCAAGGAGCCCCGGCTCCTCACTGCGGGCCTGCTAGTACGACTTGCGGGCCTTCTTCACAGCGCGCTTCTTGGCGGCGAGAGCCTTCTTCTTCCGCTTCACGGAAGGCTTCTCGTAGTGCTCGCGCTTGCGGATCTCGGAAAGGATTCCGGCCTTCTCGGTGGCCTTCTTGAAGCGCTTGAGAGCGCTTTCGATGGACTCACCTTCCTTCACTCGAATACCGGGCATGCAGTCACCTCCTTCCGCCTAGCTGGATGCAATCTGTAAATCTTCAGAAAGTCGGGGGGTATGGCGCAGCGGGCCGGAAAAGGCAAGGAGACCCGCACGGAAAGGATGGGCCGCGTGCGCTAGAGTGTCCGCCGCGTGCCCCGCCTCCTCCTCCTGGTCCTCCTGCTGGCGGCCAGCCCCTCCCGGGCTGGCACGGTCGCTTCCGAGTGCTGGGCCTCTTGCCGCCGTCACGTCGCGGATCCGTCCCTGCGCGCGCGGACCTGTGGCGCCTGCGTCACCGGGGGACGGGTGGACAGCTGGGTGGCGTCCCTGGGGAAGGGCGGGGTGGAGGCGCAGCAGGCGCTGGCCTCGGCGCTCACGGATTCCAGCTGGCGGGTGCGCTGGGCCGCGGTGCGGGCGGAGGCCCGGAGCCGGGGACTCACGGAGCGGCGGGCCCTGGCGGATTGGATCATGGACACCCCGCCGGACGCGGACCTGGGGGCCTGTCTCACCGCCGTCCGGGCCGCCGCCGATTCCGGCCGCTCCACGGCGGACTTCCTGCGGGAGGCGGGCGCACGGGGCCCCTCCGCCGCCGCCCGGGTGTGGGCGAAGCGGGACGCCGTCCGGCAGTCGCTGGCGCTGGAGATGTTCTCGCAGGAGCCGTCCGTGCGGCTGCCTGCGCTCCTGCACCTGGCCACCTTCCTGGGGCGGTCGGCGACGCGCGTGGTGATGGACGCGGTGGCGTCTCGGCCCGTCGCCGGTGATGCGGTGATGGCGGAGCTCCTCTCCGCCGTCGCCGAGCGGCAGCATGCGTCCGTGGGCCGGCTGCTCCTCACCGAGGCGAAGCCTCCGGACGAGGCGGTCATCAACCGGCTCTTCGCCGTGTACTCGCGCGAACTGGACGTGCTGCGGCCGGAGCTCACCTCCAATGACGTGCAGCGCCGGCGCACGGCGGTGGCCACCCTGCGCCGCTACGGTCCGCTGGCGAAGCGGGAGCTGGAGGGGGCGCTGGGGGACGATGACGGCCGGGTCCGGGAGCTGGCGGCGCGGGGCCTGGCGGAGTCCTCCGGGAAGCCCCTGCGGGACGTGGCGCTCCAGGGCGTGAAGGACTCGGAGTCCGCGGAGGCCGCACGGCCGTGGCTGGGCGCGATGGCCCATGAGAAGGGGTGCTTCGCCTTCCTGCGGGACGTGGCGGAGGGGCGCAACGCCCGGACTCCGGAGGTCCAGGGGGAGGCGGTGGCGTTCATGGGGGATTGCACGGAGGGCCCGCCTCCCACACGGCGGCTGGCGCCCTTCCTCTCGTCGAACGTGACTCCGGTGCGTGCGGGCGCGGTGCGCGCGCTGGGGGCGCTGCCCCGGAACGGCGACGCGATGGCGCTGGCGGCGAAGGCGCTGGAGGACGGCGCGCCGGAGGTGGTGGTGGCCGCGTTGGACGTGCTGTCCGCCTACCGGCAGCCGTCGCGCGGGGACGAGGCCGCGGGCCTGCTGGAGTCGGATCATCCGGTGGTGCGCGCGGCGGCGGCGCGAGCGCTGGAATTCGTGGGCCGCGCCGCGCACGTGCGCGTCCTGGCGGAACGTCTGCGAGGGGATCCGGTGGCGGACGTGCGCATCGCGGCCGCAAGGACGCTGACCGCGCTGGGCGGGCCGCACGCGGTGGCGGCGCTGAGCGAGGCGGCGGCGCACGACGCGGACACGCACGTGAAGCACGTGTCGGCGGAAGGGCTGCGGCGGCTCGGCTTCGGACGCTGAGGTCGCGAGCGGCATTCGGCCGCTCAGACTTCGGCGCTGACGGCTTGCGGCGGAAGGCCCGTGGATCAGGCCTTCCTCCTGACGCTCACGGGCCGCTGACGGCCTTGGCGTCCACCCGGTTCCGGCCCGCGTGCTTGGCCCGGTAGAGGTACTTGTCCGCGGCGGAGATGAGGTCCTCCGGCTGGGAGAAGTCCGAGTCCAGCAGCGTCGCCACGCCCAGGCTGATGGTCACCTTGATGGGCGTGCCGCTGAAGATGAAGTCCGCTCGGTCCACCGCCACACGGCAGCGCTCCGCGCACGCCAGGGCCGCGTCCTCCGCGGACTCGCGCAGCATCAGCGCGAACTCCTCGCCGCCGTAGCGCGCGAGCAGGTCCTCGGTGCGCACCGTGTCCGCCACCCGCTGCGCGATGCGCGTCAGCACGAAGTCTCCGGCCGGGTGGCCGTACACGTCGTTGATGCGCTTGAAGTGGTCCACGTCGAAGAGCACCAGCGACAGCGGCACGCGGTGGCGCAGGCAGTACGCGAACTCCTTGCGCACCGTCTCCATGAAGTACTTCTTGTTGTAGACGCGGGTGAGGCCGTCGCGCGTGGCGGACTCGTAGATGCTGCGCTGGTACTGCTCCTCCAGCGCGTCCTGGATGCTGAACTTCAGCACCGTGTTGGAGCCGATTTGAATCTTGTCGCCGTCGTACAGCGGCGCCGCGCTCACCTTCAGGCCGTTGAGGTACGTGCCGTTGGTGCTGCCCAGGTCCACGAGCTGGAAGCGGCCGTCGCCAATGGCGACCACCTTCGCGTGCTTGCGGGAGATGCCGTCGTCCTCGACCTGGAACTGGGCCTCCGAGCTGCGGCCCAGCACCACCTCCAAGCGGTCCAGCTTGAACATCCGCCCGATGCCGGCGGCGGACTTGGCGCTGATGACGATCAGATAGGCGCTCTGCTGCTGGGCGCTGCCCAGCAGGTCCGAAATCGAATGGACTGAAGTTTTCTCCTCGGACATCGCGCCTTCCATCTTAGGGGCCGCCATTTCACGGCGGCAAGCACACCCACGCTCCTTTCCTGCACCCGGTGTCAGCCGACCCGCCCCACCCGCGCGGGCCGGCGCCTCGGTTTCTCCGGTGGAGGAACTGTCGGCCGCCCGACGGACAGCTCGCCGGCCACGGGCGTCCGGAGGAAGCGGGAGAGGGCCTCACCCCCCCGGGGATGCTCCGCCAGCCCCTGCATCAGCTTCACCAGCGCCGCGGACGGGGTCATGTCCGCGCCCCCCACCGCCCCTTCCGCCAGTGCCTTGGCCCCGGACTCGTAGAGCGTGAGGTCCACCCCGTTGCGGTACGACTGGCTCACCACCAGCACCGGGACGCCCCGCTCCCGCGCCTGGACGAAGAGCGGCAGGAGCGAGCGGCCCAGCTCCGGCGCGATGGGCACGTTGCCCGCCCCGTACGCCTCCACCACCAGCCCCTTCACGTGCGGCAGCAGCTGCAGGGGCAGGGCGGGGTCCAGCCCCGGGTACACCTTCAGGAGGAAGACGCGCGGATCCAGCTTCTCATGGAGCCGGAAGGGCCCCCGGGACGGGAGGCCCTTCTCGAAGGTGGCGTCCACGCCCAGCGTGCCCAGCACCGGGAAGTTGGGGCTTTCGAAGGCGTCGTACTCGGCCACCTTCACCTTGCGCGTGCGGTTGCCCCGGTACAGGTGCGAGTCGAAGCAGATGGTCACCTCGCGCGGACCCTGGAGCGCGGAGAGCACCGCGTCGATGAGGTTCAGCCGCGCGTCCGAGCGGATCTCCCCGAGGGGCCGCTGCGAGCCCGTCAGCACCACCGGGCAGGGCGGATTTCGCAACATGAAGGACAGCGCACTGGCCGTGAAGGCGAGGGTGTCTGTTCCATGGGTCACCACCGCCCCGTCGAAGTCCGGCAGTCGACGGTGGAGGTGGGCGGCCATCCGGCTCCAGAGCTCCGGCTGCATCTCCGAACTGTCCAGGTTGGAGAACAGCTCCAGTTCGATGTCCGCCAGCTGGAACAGCTCCGGGGCGCGCTTGCGGAGCGTCTGGAAGAAGGCAGCGGGACGCAGGGCGGAAGGCCGGCCACCGGCCATTCCGAGCGTGCCTCCCGTGTGAAGCATCAGGACTCTGGGCATGGGCGAGGGGCCGTCTGCCAAAGGCCGCCTTGCTTTACAAGCCCGGCGCGCGTGGCTAAACCCCGGGGCCGTGCTCCTCCCTCGATGGATGCGTGTTGCTCCCGTGCTGGCTGCGGCGACCCTGATGGGCGCTGGCTGCGCCAAGAGCGCGGAAGTTCCGGCCCCTGTCGCCGCCGCGGAGGCTCCGTCCGCGGATCCGGCCCAGGCGCTGACGGGCATCCCCGGCATGGACTTCTCCGCGCTGCCGCCCGCCGCGAAGCGCGAGCTGGCCACGGTGTTCAGCGACGAGTTCTGCTACTGCGGCTGCCCCCACTCCCTGGGCGCGTGCCTCAAGCAGCACACGCCCTGCAAGCACGCGAAGCGGATGGCGCGGCTGTCCGCCCGGATGGTGGCGGAGGGCGGGCCCGCGAGCGAGGTCATCGTCACGCTGTCCAAGTACTACGCGTCCTTCCGCGAGCCGCGCGTGCAGCTCAAGGTGGATCCGCGCATGTGCCAGGGCGACGCCAACGCGCCCGTGACGGTGGCGGAGTTCTCCGACTTCGAGTGCCCCTTCTGCGGCAAGGCCCGGCCCATCCTGGAGGGCTTCGCGAAGAAGCACCCCAGCGAGGTGCGCTTCTGCTACCTGCCGTTCCCGCTCTCCATGCACCCCAACGCCGTCCCCGCCGCGCAGGCGGTGCTGTGGGCGCGCGACCAGGGCAAGTTCTGGCAGATGCACGACGCGCTCTTCGGCCAGCAGGAGAACCTCAAGCCGGAGGCGCTGCCCGCGCTGGCGAAGTCGGTGGGCCTGGACGGGGACAAGCTGGCCGCCGTGTTGAAGACGGAGCAGTACAAGGACGAGATTGAAGGCTTCCGCGCGCAGGGGCGCATGGCGGCCATCAACAGCACCCCGACCGTGTTCTTCAATGGACGTGCCTACGAGCTGGGCTTCCAGGAGGGGCAGCTCGAGCACAGCATGGAGGACGAGGTGGAGTGGCGCGCGAACAACAACGCGTGGGCCGCTGACTGACCCTTCGATGAGCCAACGCTTCCGCATCGATGGCGCCGCGATGCTGGTCCCCGAGGACCGCACCGGCATCCCCGCGCTCGCGGGACGCTCGGGGACGTACGCGCTGATGCCCACCGCGCCCGACCTGCTGGTGTTCTCCCGCACGCCCCCGGAAGGGGGCTCCATCCCCACGCCGCGCGTGGTGCTTTCGGGGGACGCGGGTGGGTTCCCCCTGTCGGACCTCATCGCGTTCCTCAGCCAGTCGCGCTGGAGCGGCATCATCCGCGTGCACACGCCGGGCGGCGAGCGGTCGCTCACGCTGCGCGAGGGCGAGGTGCGCGGCGCCACCTCCGAGGAGCCCGCGGACCGGCTGGGCGAGGTGCTGGTGCGGCTGGGCTACGCGGACCGCGCACAGGTGGAGACGGCGCTGCGCGAGCAGTCGGCGTCCAAGCTGGGCCGGGCGCTGGTGGAGAAGGGCGTGCTCCAGGCGCACGACCTCTTCAAGTGCGTCACGCACCAGGTGAGTGAGATCTTCCACGCCATCGTGCTGTGCCGCGAGGGGTCGTTCTTCCTCATCGACCAGCCGCTGGACGAGAAGACGGGCCACTCCCTCCAGCTGTCCACGCAGAGCCTGCTGATGGACAGCATCCGGAAGATCGACGAGATGGCGCACTTCCGGAAGCGCATCCCCCACGGCCGCATGTACGTGGCGCGCAAGCGTCCGTCCGACGGCAAGCTGGAGGAGGACGAGGACCGCGTGCTGACGATGCTGGACGGGCGGCGCACGGTGCTGGAGCTGGGGCACGCGGCGCGGCTGTCCGAGTTCGACGTCACCAAGGTCGTCTTCCGCCTGCTGGAGGGCGGCTTCGCGGGGCTGACGGACAAGCCGGCGGGGGCTCCCGCCTCGGCCGTGGCGCCGGAGAAGACGGTTGCGCCGCGCGTGCGTCCGCCGGTGCGCGCGGTGGCTCCGGTGGATGCCCGGCCGGTGGCGCGCGTCTTCAACTTCATCTTCCGGGAGATCCGCGACGAGGTGGCCCGCTCCGGCATGGACCGCGAGTTCATCGCGGCGGCCAACGCGGCGCTGTCCAACCAGGCGCTGTCGTCGTCGCCGGTGCTGGAGGGGCTGGCGTTCGCGGCGGACGGGAGCCTGCCGGAGGGCCGGTTGATGGAGGCCTTCGACAAGCACCGCGCCCACCTGGGCAGCGAGCCGCTGGCCTCGTTCCGCCAGGCGCTGAGCGACGTGATGTTCTTCCTGCTGTTCCAGGCGGGGGAGCTGTTGGAGTCGCGCGCGGACGAGGACCTGGCCCGCCGGGTGAAGGAACTTCTGGCCACGCTCGAGGCACCGTGACGGACACTGGATTTCCGAGGCTGACCGCGGGCGTGCCCGGGTGCGGCGGCGCGTTCAAGCTCACGCCCGATGACTTCGAGGTGGAGGAGCTGCCCGCGTACCTGCCGTCCGGCGAGGGCACGCACCTGTACCTCTGGGTGGAGAAGCGCGGCCGGGACACGCGCGAGGTGGTGCGCGCGCTGGCGACCGCGCTGGGCGTGCGCGAGGACGACATCGGCTCCGCCGGCATGAAGGACCGTCAGGCGGTGACGCGGCAGTGGCTGTCCGTGCCCGCGAACGCCGAAGCCCGCGTGCCGGAGTTCGCGCTGGACGGTGTGCGCGTGCTGGAGGTGAAGCGGCACGGCAACAAGCTGCGCACCGGGCACCTGAAGGGAAACCGCTTCCGGCTGCGGCTGCGCGGCGTGCAGGATCTGGGGGCGGCACGGGAGTCCTTCTCCCGGCTGTCCGCGCAGGGCGTGCCCAACTACTTCGGGGAGCAGCGCTTCGGGCGGGCCGGGGACAACGCGGACCTGGGCCGGATGCTCCTCCTGGGGCAGCGGCTGCCGAAGCGGCCGGACCGCTTCCAGCGCAAGCTGTACCTGTCCGCCTTCCAGTCGCGCCTCTTCAACCAGGCGCTGGCCGAGCGGCTCACCGCGGGCACCTTCGCCACGGCGCTCCTGGGCGACGTGCTGCGCAAGGAGGAGACGGGCGGCCTCTTCGTGTGCGAGGCGCCGGACGTGGACGGTCCGCGCGTCGCCTCGTTCGAGGTGAGCCCGGCGGGCCCGATGTTCGGCCCGAAAATGACCGCCTCGAAGGGTGAGGTGGCGGAGTTCGAGGCGCGGCTGCTCGTGGACGCGGGCGTCACGCCGAGCGACTTCCTGCGCGGCGGCGACGAGACGGAAGGCACGCGCCGGCCGTACCGCGTGCGGCTGGGTGCGCCGGAGCTCACGGAGGACGGCGAGGACGCGCTGCTCACGTTCGAGCTGCCGCGCGGCGCCTACGCCACCGAAGTGCTGCACGAGCTGCTCAAGGACGGCTGAGGCGCCGGCCCGTGCGCGGTGCTGGGGCTGCTGCCCCGCGCTGGCGAGCGCGCTCGCGATGCGACGCCGTGGATGGGCGCGAGGGCCGCTGCGTCCTGGCGCTGCTTCGTGAGGCGGCCTGCGGCGGGACGCGAGAGCCGCTGCGTCCTGGCTCTTCTTCGTGCCCCGAAACGACCACGCCTCCCTGGGCACCGAGGCCCGGGGAGGCGCGTATGGGGACCGCTTGTCCCGCTCCGTCTTGAACGGAGCGGGGTGGGGCGTCACGTCACTGCCGGACGACGTTGAACTCCGTGCGGCGGTTGAGCGCGCGGCCCGCCTTCGTGTTGTTGGGCGCCACGGGCTTCGTCTCACCGAAGCCCACGGCCTCCATGCGGCCCGGGTCGATGCCGCGCTTGAGCAGCTGCACCATCACGGCGTCGGCGCGCTTCTGGGACAGCTTCAGGTTCGCCGTGTCGTTGCCCATCGAGTCGGTGTGTCCCTCGATGCGCATCTTGCGGATCCACGGCGCGTCCTTCAGCGCCTGCGCCACCTCATCCAGGATGGTGGTGCTCTGCTTGCCGATGATCTTCGCGGAGCCGGTGCCGAAGAGGATCTGCTTCTTGATCTCAATCCGGTCCTTCTTGACGATGACCATCTTGTACTGCTTGGCGCACCCGCGCTCCTCCTTCACGCCCGGGTCGTCAGGGCAGGCGTCCAGGCGGTCCACCACGCCGTCGCCGTCGCGGTCCGGATCCGGGCAGCCGGCGTTCTCCTGCGGGCCGGACTCGTTCGGGCACTTGTCCTGCGCGTCCGGCACGCCGTCGCTGTCGTTGTCCAGGTCCGGGCAGCCGTCGTCGTCCTGGTAGCCGTCCTTGTCCTCCGGCTCGTCCGGGCACTTGTCCTTGTCGTCGTTGATGCCGTCCCCGTCCTTGTCCACGATGGGGCAGCCCAGGTTCTGCAGCGGACCCGGCTCGTTGGGGCACTTGTCCGTGCCGTCCACGATGCCGTCCAGGTCGTTGTCCATCTCCGGGCAGCCGTCCTCGTCCTCGAAGCCGTCCTTGTCCTCGGGCTGGTCCGGGCACTTGTCCACGTTGTCGAGGATGCCGTCGCCGTCGCGGTCCTTGGGGGCCTCCGGCGGGCAGCCGTTGTTCTCCGCCACGCCGGGGATGAGCGGGCACTTGTCCTGCGCGTCCAGCACGCCGTCCCCGTCGTTGTCCGGGTCCGGGCAGCCGTCCTGGTCCTGGAAGCCGTCCACGTCCTCGGCCTGCTCGGGGCAGGGGTCGTCCTTGTCGAGGACGCCGTCGCCGTCGCTGTCCGTCTCCTCGATGCTCACCACCACCTGCTGCTGGGGCTGGGTGGGCTGCTGCGGCTGTTCCGGCTGCGTCTGCGGCGTCTCCGGACGGTCGCGCACCAGCACCTGGCGCGGGCCGCAGTTCTTGGACAGCTCCAGGGCGCGCTTCACCGCGGTGTCGGCGTCGCGCACGTGCTGGGCGGCGCGCGAGCTGTTGCCCTGGCTGAGCTCGCCGCGGGCGAAGTCGAGGTTGGCCTCCGCGGCGGCCAGCTCCGCGGGCGCGCAGCGCAGGGCACCGCCACGGCGGGCGCGCTCCACGTCGGCGGTGAGCACCTCCGTGTCAGCGCGAATCTTGTTGCCGCTGACGCAGGAGAGGGAGGCGAGGAGCAGGGTGAAAAGCGCGGACTGGGGCAGACGCTTCATCGGAGAGCGCTCGGGCGTCACGGGTTCTGGGGGCGGCCCTGGGAGTCGCCGCTGTTGGCCGCGGACATGGCCTTCTCACGCGCCTCGTTGGCGAAGCGCGAGGCCTTCACGGCGAAGTCCACACCGGCCTGGTAGTCCGAATAGCCGACCTCCTCCCGCGCCTTCTGCAGGTAGAGGTTGGCGGCCGTCCACTCGTAGGGGGCTTCCTTCTCCGCCCCCGCGGTGCGCGCGGCCTGGATCTGAACCTCTGCGTCCAGGATGTTGGACGTGGACTTCACGGGGCCACATGCGGTCAGCACGCCCGCGAACGCCAACAGGAGCGACTGCTTCGTCATCACGGGGGCCTCGGTCGACAGAGCGGAGACAGACTGGTCGCCGGTCGTATCAATCGCCTCCGGGGGGGTCAAGAATCGGGCGGTTGGCGTGCTGTCTCTTATACAC
>NZ_RAWF01000300.1:0-11772 GCF_003612075.1 Corallococcus sp. CA041A | reverse complement strand
GCCCTTGAGCAATCGGAGCACAGCCTCCTTCTTCCGCTTCGCCGAGAACCGACCGCGCTCCGCCGTCCTGTCCTGCTTCTGTTGCTTCTTCACATCCACCTCGCGAGGGGGAGGTTATTCCCCCAGATAGGTGTCTCAAGAAATCCTGGGGCGGAGGACTCCTTCCCTTGTTGCAAAGCAAGGACGAGATCATCCGGTCCTTCGTCGCGACACATGCCCTGGAGTTCGCACCCGAGTATGGCGAGCCCGTCCTTCTTTGGCTCGCGGCTCGGCCGGGGCCCAACAGGACCCCTGCAAAGTACGCGCTCAAGGCCTGGCGCGAAGGCACGCTCGAGTTCCCCTGATCAGGTTCCGGCCGCGTGGGGAACGGGCTCCTGGTCCGCATCCAGGAAGACCTGCCGTGCGGCGTCCACCGTGTTGCGCAGATACTGAAGGTAGCTGGCCGAGCCCCCGATGCTGGCACCCGGATCCTGGCGCTGGAGTTCCTCGAAGAAGCGCTCTCCATACCGGTCCAGTGTGAGCCGGAGGACCGCGAGCCGGAGCACCGCGGCCGTCTCACTGGAGTCCCGCGAAAGCAAAGCCAGCGCCTGGATGTGGTGGCGCACGTCCAGGTGTCCCGCGAGGGAGACCGCAGCCACCCACTCGTTCGCGCACTGCTCCGGATTTTCTTCCGCGACGAGCGGCGCGTAGTGCGTCCACGCGTCTCCACAGAGTGGATCCAACTGGAGGGCTTCGCGAAGGCCCGCCTTTCGTGCCTCGGGCTCGGAGAGCCGTGAGGCCTCGGCGGCGCGCATGGAGGCCCGCCGCACTTGACGGTGTCCCTCGCCAAAGTCCTGCTGGAGCAGGGGCGTGATGTAGTGGCGCAACACGCGGGCCGCGTCCAACCGGCTGTTTCCGTCAAACCACTGCGCATAGAGTCGCGACGCCGTGTCGAAACTTCGCAGCGCGAAGTGCGCGTCCGCGAGCAGCGCCGTGGCGAGCGGATCATTACCTCGCTCCACGAGCTGCTCGGCACATGCCCGGGCCTGCCGACGACAGCCACGCGCGAGCAGGGCGCGTACCTGGTCGTGCGGCTTGAGGCCCGATGCGAGCGGGGACGTTCGTTGGCGGAGCGTCATTCGGACTTCAACGCGACATCCACGGCCTCCCGGATGAGCGGCCGGGCAAGCTCACGAACATGTGCGGACAGCCGTTCCTCGCTCGCCGGATCCAGGGCCTGACACGCGGTGGGGAAGGCCAACTCCAGATCCACCCGGACATCCAGCTCCACCTCGCTCAACACGGCCTCGGCATCATCGCGCCCGCACTTCGAGAGGGCACTGGAGATCCGCGCGGGATTCACCAGACGTGAGGACCAGTCCTGCAGCTCCGCGAAGGACAGCCGCTGGTGGGCATCCCATGCCGTGCTCTCGTCGAAGCGGGCCTCGTTGAACTCCTCGATCTTCCGCTTGAAGGCGACGCGCTGCCCCGGTGACACGGGCTGCTCACTCTTGATGACGAGCCCCTCCGCATGGTTGTCGGCCAGCGGGGGCAGGCCCAGCATCGCCGGGAGCCGCGTCAGCGCTCGCGTGGGCGCGGCTTCCATCTGCGCCCGGGTTCCTCGCGCCACGAGGGGAGGGACGAGCACCCCGGCGGCCCTCGCGGCCGTCTCCACGTCGCGATGCGAGAGCATCACCCCTTCGTCCTCGTCCGACCGGGCCACGAGGATATCGAACAGCACCCAGTGAAGGCCCGGCGCGTACCAGATGCCCGTCTGGACCGGCATCATTCCAGGCACGGCCGGGACCTCCGGGTGGGGATAGCGGCCTCCCAACAGCTCTCCGTACAGGTAGACGCGCGCGCCGGTGAGCCCCAGCGTCCGGACCGCCTCCAGCGCCGCGTTGCTCAAGGACAGGCGCAACAGCTGCCATCCAAAGAAGGAATCTCCCTCCTCGAGCCAGGCCTTGCGCTTGCCAAAGTGCACCGCCCCGTCCTGCACGCCCAGGACGAGCTGCGCGCCATGGAGCTTCTCCAGTGCCACCCAGCTCCCGGAAGGACTGGCCTGCCCCCGTGCATCACCCGCGGAGGACATCTTCAGGAAGGGTCGGAAGCGCATGGCCTCAGTTTCCGCCGAGGTCCCCCAGATTCAAACCGTAGGGATCCGTCGTCGTCCGCCTCGGTGCCGGCTCCGGCGTACCAGGCGCCAGCGGGGCCACGCGGATCAGCCCCGCGGCCCTCAGCCGCTCCACGGACCGTGACGCGGCCAACTCACCCATCGCCGCCGTGCGCAACGCCTGACGGATGCTCCGGCTGCCCCTCAGCTTGGAATAGAGATACAGGTCGTCCGCCGTCAGATCCGCCGGGGCAGGGCGGGGAATGGGCTCGAACACCAGCCTCCCGTCCAACGCGAACAGCGCGTCACTCAACGCCAGCGTCAGCCCCACCTCCGCCTCGCGGTACAGCGCGTGCGCCTCCGGCACCGGCCCCCGCTCCAGCACCTGTGCCGCCAACGCCACCGCCAGGTCGTACTTGCGCGACGACAGGAACGCGCGCACCAGCGCCAGCAGCTCCGTGAACTCCGTGGACTCGCCCACCGTGAGGCCCGTCGCTCGGTGCGGCGCCAGCGCTCCCCGCCGGTACAGGTGCAGCACCCAGCGCGCCGCGAACAACGGGGCCTCCCTCGCGCTCGCCAGCAGTTCGCCCAACGTCGCGCCTCCGGCCGCCAGATCCAGGAGCACGTCCTCCTCCTCGGAGAACGTCTCCACCGCGAACTCGCGGAACACCCGGAACGTGGTGTCCAGGCGCGGGAAGATGTCCCGGAACTGCGCCCACTCCTGCACCCTCGCCACCGCGTCCCGGTGCAGCGTGCTCAATGGCAGCCGCAGGCCCACCGCCCGCCCGGACAGGGGCAGCCCCGGCGTGAACTCCACCTCGCCCGACTCCCAGGCGTAGCAGTCGAACAGCGCCTCGCGCGCCTTGTGCTCCATGGCCTCCGTCAGCTGCGACAGCTCCACGAAGCAGCGCTGCACCAGGAACGTGCCGTAGGGCAGGTTCGCCCCTTCCGCCGCCTCGAACGCCGCCGCCGCCCGGGGCGCGTCCAGGATGCGCAGGTTCACCAGCACCTGCGCCAGATGCTCCCTCGGATCCGTGGAGGCCACCCCCACCAGGTGCCCGTCCCGCAGGTAGAACTCCCGGCGCACCGCGCCCCGCTCCACCCGCAGCGTCCCCTCCACTCCAGGAGTCGCGAACAACGGAGGCAACACCAACTGGAGCCGGTAGCTGGCCAGGTTTCCTGTGAACGCTTCCATCCGTGGGCGCCCTCCAAGGCACGTCGCATGCTGCGCCGGCCGCCAGGGTACCTGGGAGACTTGAGCCCTCTCAACCCCCTGAAACTGCTGGTCTTTTCCTGCCCGGACGAAATGTTCCAGAAATGCCGGGCGCGCGAGTGTCAGGCATTGGAATGGCTCACCTGTCCCAACGGAAGGTTGCAGCATGACGGCGGGTGTGCGAACGAGCCGTGTCCTCCACCCGTCATTGGGAGCACGAATCGCGATGCGGATTCTCTCAGGCGTCCAGTCGTCCGGAAAGCTGCACATCGGCAACTATTACGGGGCGATGCGGCAGTTCGTGCAGCTCCAGGACCAGGGCGAGGCCTACTACTTCATCGCCAACTACCACGCGCTCACCACCGTCCGGGACCCGAAGCTCGCGCTGGAGCTGACGCGCGACGCGGCGCTCACGTACCTGTCGCTGGGCCTGGATCCGAAGAAGGCCGTCCTCTTCCGCCAGAGCGACGTGAAGGAGGTGCTGGAGCTCAACTGGATCCTCGGCACCGTGGTGCCCCAGGCCCACCTGGAGCGCGCCCACAGCTACAAGGACAAGGTCGCCCGCGGCATCAGCGCGGACTTCGGCCTCTACGCGTACCCCGTCCTCATGTCCGCGGACATCCTGCTCTACAGCGCGGATCAGGTGCCGGTGGGCAAGGATCAGATCCAACACATCGAGTTCGCACGCGACTGGGCCGTGAAGTTCAACACCCAGTACGTCCCCGGCTACGACCCGGCGGATCCAGAAGGGAAGGAGCGGGGCCACGCGCCCGGCATCCTCAAGCTTCCTGCCGCCTTCGTGCAGGAGAACGCCGCCACCGTGCCCGGCATCGACGGACAGAAGATGTCCAAGTCCTACGGCAACACGCTGGAGCTGTTCGGCGAGGAGAAGGACATCAAGAAGCGCATCATGTCCATCAAGACGGACTCCACGCCCGTGGACGCGCCCAAGCCCACCGTGGACGCGCCGCTGTATGACCTCCTCAAGTTGATGCTCCCGCCCGGCGAGTTCTCCGACGTGGACGCGTCCTGGAAGGCCGGCGGCAAGGGCTACGGCGACTTCAAGAAGAAGCTCCTGGAGGCCTTCCACGTCACCTTCGGCCCCGCCCGCCAGCGCCGGCAGGAGCTGCTCAACGACCCCGGGGAACTGGAGCGCATCCTCGCGGACGGCGCCAACCGCGCCCGGGCGGAAGCCACCCGCCTGATGGACCAGGTGAGGCGGGCAGTGGGAATCCCCTGAACGCCCGTTCCTGTTCAAATGTTTGACCCCCCTGGGAGGCATTGCTAAGGAGGTCTGTCCCCCCGGCGCGCGTAAAGGCCGGAAATTCGGACCCTTACGCATGACGAAGTTCCCATCCCCCCAGAAGGACGCCGGCCGGTGAGCGAAGGTCGCAAGCCCCCACCGCCGGACGACCTCCCGCCGGACCCCGACGGGGAGGGATTGCCGCGCACGCCCGGAGACGCCTTCCGGGTGGCGCTGCCCAACTTCGAAGGTCCCCTGGACCTGCTGCTCCATCTCATCAAGGAGCACCGGGTTGACATCTTCGACATCCCGCTGGCGCTGATTACCGGCAAGTACCTCGAGTACCTGGAGCGGATGCGGGAGCTGAACCTGGACATCGCCGGGGAGTTCCTGGTGATGGCCTCCACGCTCGCCCACCTCAAGAGCCGCATGCTCCTGCCCCGGCAGGACGCGGCCCAGGTGCC
Source organism: Corallococcus sp. CA041A (assembly GCF_003612075.1). Lineage (NCBI taxonomy): Bacteria > Pseudomonadati > Myxococcota > Myxococcia > Myxococcales > Myxococcaceae > Corallococcus > Corallococcus sp. CA041A. Next base: position 6,760 of record NZ_RAWF01000300.1, on the reverse strand, counting down.
GGAAGGGGCGGACGCGCTCGCGGCGGTGGAGGAGGCGCAGGACCCTCGCGCGGAGCTGGTGCGCCGACTGTTGGAGTACCAGAAGTACAAGGACGCCGCGGAGCACCTGGCCAAGCAGGACATCCTGGACCGGGACGTGTTCGCCCGGAAGGTGCCCGTGGAGGCGGTCCCCATCCCCGAGGACGAGGTGGGGCTCCAGGAGATCTCCGTCCTGAAGCTGGTGGAGGCGCTCGACCGGGTGCTCGAGCGGCTGACGCCCAAGGTGCAGCACGAGGTGGTGCTGGAGCGCGTCAGCCTGTCCGAGGCCATCCTCCGGTTGGCGGAGCGCGTGAAGAAGGACGGGCAGGTGGTGTTCGAGGCGCTGTTCACGGAGGCGGCCACGCGCCAGGAGGTGGTCATCACCTTCATCGCCATGCTGGAGATGGTGAAGCGCCGCCTCATCAAGGTCTTCCAGGAGGAGCCCCTGGGCCCCATCCAGGTGACGCCCAACGGGGACGCGCTGGAAAAGCTCATCCCCACGGAGGTCGACGAGAGTGACTACCGGTAACGGTCCCGACGACGGTGACGAGACGCCCGCCCCCGGCACGCCCGGCGGCCCCGGACAGTTCTCCGAGGAGGAGATCGCCGCGGTCACCGGCCCTGGCCCGGACGACGCGGAGCTGGACGGGGTGGAGGCGGCCGCCATCGAGGAGGACTCGGACGACACCGAGAACGTCCCGGACCTCCAGTCCTCCTTCGAGAAGCTGCTCGCCAAGAGCCGCAACCTCTCCCCGGACCGCATCCGCACGGTGCTGGAGAGCGTGCTCTTCGTCGCCGAGCGCCCCCTGTCCGTGGACGAGCTCTACCAGGCCACCGGCATCCCGAGGGATCCCATCCTCCAGGCGCTGGATCAGCTCTCCGGCATCCACCGCGAGGGCATCAGCGGCGTCGTCCTCTACGAGGTGGCGGGCGGGTGGCAGTTCCGCACGGACCCCCACTCCGCGGAGTACGTCCGGCGCTACCTCCGGGTGAAACCGCAGCGGCTCACCCGCGCGGCGGTGGAGACGCTGGCCATCATCGCGTACCGCCAGCCCGTCACCCGGCCGGAGCTGGAGGACATCCGCGGCGTGGACTGCGGCGCGGTGCTCAAGGCGCTGATGGACCGCAAGCTGGTGAAAATCCTGGGCAAGCGGGAAGAAGTCGGCCGCCCCATTCTTTATGGAACCACGCGCGAGTTCCTGGAGTTCTTCGCGCTGAAGGACCTCTCCGCGCTGCCCACGCTCCGGGAATTCCATGAGTTGACCCAGGAGCACCGGGAAATCGTGGAGAAGGAGGCGGCTCCGCCGGTACCGGTGGCGTCGGGGACGGTGGCGGCGCTGTCGGACCCGGGGTTCACGAAGCGGATGGAGAAGAACGAGGCGGCCAGCGAGGCAGCCTTGGAGGAACTGGAGGAGGCCATGGCGGCCGCGGAGCGGAGCCAGAAGGTCAGCGCCAGCATCCTGGAAAGCCCCCCTTCGCCCGAGAAGGGTGATAGCGAGGGCCCCAAGCCCGAGTGATGGGCGGCAACTGGAAGAAGGCACGGAATGGCGGCGGAACGTTTGCAGAAGTACCTGGCTCGCGCGGGAGTTGCTTCGCGCCGGCACGCGGAAGAACTCATCACCTCCGGTCGCGTCGGAGTGAACAACGAGACGGTGACGGAGCTGGGCAGCCGGGTGGAGCCCGGAGTGGACCTGGTGACCGTCGATGGGAAGCTCGTCACGCCGCCGGAAGAGTCGTCCTACTACCTGCTGTACAAGCCCGTGGGCGTCGTGACGACGCTGTCGGATCCGCAGGGCCGGCCCACGGTGGCCAGCTATGTGGAGGAGACGGGCCGCCGCCTGTTCCCCGTGGGACGTCTGGACTACGACGCCGAAGGGGCGCTGCTCTTCACGGATGACGGCGCGCTGGCGCACAAGCTCACGCACCCGAGCTTCCAGGTGCCGCGCACGTACCTGGCGAAGGTGAAGGGCGTGCCGGACTTCCCCACGCTGGAGAAGCTGCGCGGTGGCGTGCGGCTGGAAGACGGCATGGCCACGCCGGTGTCCGTGGACATCTTCGAGAAGGCCGAGCGCAACACCTGGCTGAAGATCGTCGTGGCGGAAGGTCGTCCGCACCTCATCAAGCGCCTGTGCGCGGCGGTGGGGCACCCGGTGGTGCGCCTGTTCCGTCCGAACTACGCGGGCGTGGGCGTGGAAGGGCTGCGCCCTGGCGAGCTGCGGCCGCTGAAGGTCGCGGAAGTGCTGCAGCTCACGGAGGTGGCGGAAGGCCGTGCGCAGCCGGCGTCCTCGGACCTGAAGCTGCCGCCGCGCCGTCACGGGCGTTCGGCGCCGGGCTTCGGCGGGGCGGAGGACGACGACATCGAGCTGTCGATGGACGACGACGCACCGGCCGCGCCGCGCAAGACGGAGCGTGCGGCGAAGAAGGCTCCGACGGGGCCCAAGACTCGCGAGGCGCGTCCGGAGCGCAAGGAGTGGAAGGGCGTGCAGGACGGAGGCACGCGTCCGCCGAAGTTCGCGAAGCGCGGGGCGACGCTGGAGACGGACAACGACGCGGATCTGGATGACGTGCCGACGTTCGACGACGACGGTGACGAGGCGGAGTCGGACGCCGCCGAGGGAGCCATCTACGGCAAGGCCGCGCGAGGCGCGGGCCGTACCGGCAAGCCCGAGGGTGAGCGTGCCCCCCGTGGCGCCGCGCGGTTCGGCAAGCCGGCCGGTGCGGGTCGTTCCGAGGGTGATGCGCCGCGCGGTGGTAGCCGGTTCGGCAAGCCGGCGCGCGGTGGTGACGAGGGCGGTGCTCCGCGCGGTCGCAGCTTCGGCAAGCCGGCCGGTGCGGGCCGTGGCGGTGACGAGGGCGGTGCTCCGCGCGGTCGCAGCTTCGGCAAGCCCGCCGGTGCGGGCCGTTCCGAGGGCGGTGCCCCTCGCGGTCGCAGCTTCGGTGACGAGGGTGGAGCTCCTCGCGGTCGCAGCTTCGGCAAGCCCGCGGGTCGCTTCGGTGACGAGGGCGGCGCGCCTCGCGGTCGCAGCTTCGGCAAGCCCGCCGGTGCGGGTCGTGGCGGTGACGAAGCTCCTCGCGGTCGCAGCTTCGGCAAGCCCGCGGGCCGCTTCGGTGACGAGGGTGGTGCTCCTCGTGGCCGCAGCTTCGGCAAGCCTGCTGGCCGTTTCGGTGACGAGGGCGGCGCTCCTCGCGGTCGCAGCTTCGGCAAGCCTGCCGGTGCGGGCCGTGGCGGTGACGAGGCTCCTCGCGGGCGCAGCTTCGGCAAGCCTGCTGGCCGTTTCGGTGACGAGGGCGGTGCGCCTCGCGGCCGCAGCTTCGGCAAGCCGGCCGGTGCGGGTCGGGGTGGTGACGAAGCTCCTCGTGGTCGCAGCTTCGGCAAGCCCGCAGGCCGTTTCGGTGACGAGGGCGGTGCTCCTCGCGGTCGCAGCTTCGGCAAGCCCGCCGGCCGCTTCGGTGCGGAGGGCGGCGCTCCTCGTGGTCGCAGCTTCGGCAAGCCTGCCGGTGCGGGTCGTTCCGAGGGCGGTGCCCCTCGCGGTCGTAGCTTCGGTGACGAGGGCGGCGCTCCTCGTGGCCGCAGCTTCGGCAAGCCCGCCGGCCGCTTCGGTGCAGAGGGCGGCGCTCCTCGTGGTCGCAGCTTCGGCAAGCCTGCCGGTGCGGGCCGTGGCGGTGACGAGCGCGCCCCGCGCGGTCGCTCCTTCGGAGACGAGGGCGGCGCTCCTCGTGGCCGCAGCTTCGGCAAGCCCGCCGGTGGTGGCCGTTTCGGTCGTGAAGAGGGCGGCGCTCCTCGTGGCCGCAGCTTCGGCAAGCCCGCCGGTGCCGGTCGCTCCGAGGGCGGTGCTCCTCGTGGCCGCAGCTTCGGCAAGCCCGCCGGCCGCTTCGGCGCGGAGGGCGGTGCTCCTCGCGGTGGTGCCCGCTTCGGCAAGCCCGCCGGTGCAGGCGGTGCTGCTCGCGGAGACCGTCCCGAGCGTCGCGAGTGGAAGCCCCGGGGTGAAGACTCCGGCAGCCGGTCTCGCGGCGGCGGTGAGTCCTCGTCCAGCGGCACTGGCGAGCGCATCGTCCGCGCGGGCGTGAGGAAGGCCCCCCCGGGCGAGCGTGGAGGGGCAGGCCGTCCGCCCCCTCGTGGTGGCCGCTCCCGCTAGAACACCCCTCCTCCTGGGTCGCTCCGTCGGTGGGCGGCCCGGGAGGGCGTTGATATAACCGCCGCCTACCTCCAGCGTCCGCCGCTCCGGGAGAACGATGCGAATCCGCGTGCGACCCCTCTTCCTCGCCCTGACCCTCCTCGTCGGGTGCAACGGCAACCGGGATCAGCTCCTCGCGGAGATCCAGGACCCCCGTCCCGAAACCCGCGCTGCCGCCGTAAGGAAGCTGGCCGAGCAGAACAACGCGGACGACCTGGTCCTCTTCACCCGGGCCGCCAAGGACCTCTCCGCCTTCGTCCGCGGTGAAGCCGCCAGCGCGCTCGGGGAGAGCCAGGACCCGCGCGTCGTGGATCTGCTCGGAGAGCTCCTGGAGGATCCAGACGAGGCCGTTCAGGGCCAGGCCGCCCTGGCGCTCGCCAAGGTGAAGAACGACAAGGCCAAGGCGTACCTCACGCTCCAGTACGGACGGCGGGGCCGCGCCACGCGCCAGGTCATCGTCCAGGCCCTCAAGAGCACCAACGTCCCTGGCGCCATGGCCTCCGTCGTCGCCGCCGAATCCAAGGGCCTCTGGGACCGCAACCTCCTGGCCCTGACCGAAGGCGTGCTCCCGGAACGCGTGGGCGCCGCGGAGGAGCTGGGCAAGAGCGGCCGCCCGGAGGCGGTGAGCCGGCTGCTCCCCATGGTGCGTGACAGCCAGGTCATCCTCGCCGCCGCCGCCGTGCGTGGGCTGGGTGACGCGGGCGACACCCGCGCGGTGGCCCCCATCGCGCTGCTCCTCGACGAGAGCTTCCCGGAGCTTCGTGAGTCCGCCATCAGCGCGCTGATGAAGCTTCAGGATCCGACGGCCGCGACGAAGCTCCAGGCGGTGGCGGTGGAGAAGAGCGCGGTGAGCCCGCTGGCCACCGACGCCATCCTGACCTTCCCGCGCACGCCCGCGACGGACGCCGCGCTGTGCGCCATCGCGCTCGACGGCGCCCGGGATGAGGCCCTCGACGCCGCCCGCGCCATGCGTTCGCGAGGCGGCTGCCCGGCGGACCCCATCGCGGACCGGCTGTCGCGCCCCGCCTCCGCGGCTTCAGGGCTCCAGGCGGTGACGGGCCTGGGCCCGGCGGCGCAGGCGCTGCTGCCCAAGGTGACGCCGTGGCTCAACCAGCCGGACGTCGGGCTGCGCACGCTCGCGGTGGAGGCGGTGACGCACGTGGGCGATGCCTCCGTGGTGCCCGTCATCCAGAAACTCTACGAGCAGGAGGTCGCCGGGCTCGCGGCGCTGCGCGCGGACTGGATCCCGCAGGCGCTGCCACGGAAGTACGCCGCGGACCTGGATCCGTCGGCCCCGCGTGCGGAGGTGGCGAAGGCGAAGGAAGACAACCGGTCGTCCAAGCACGCGCAGCTCTTCGAGCGGCTCCAGGCGCTCAACGCGGCCCGCGCCAAGGAGGCCGGGCGCGTGGTGGTGCCTCCGCGAGTCCCCTCGGAGCTGAGCGACGACGTGGAGCCCGCGAAGCTGCAGCCGCTGGCCACGCTGCTCACCGCGCTGGGTGCGCTCAAGGCGCCCGGAGCGCTGGAGATCCTCAAGGGCTACACGGACGACGCGAGCCCGGTGCTGCGCGCGGCGGCGCTGGTAGGACTCGCGTCCGTGGGGCCGGAAGGCATCGAGGTGACCCGCACGGCGCTGCTGGAGCCCGACCGCGAGCTGCAGAAGACGCTGGCGCTGGCGCTGGCGGAGCAGGGTGAGGCCGGGCAGCTCGCCCTGGTGGCGTCGCTGCCGAAGATGGGCAGCGAGAAGCTGGTGGTCCTGGATGCGCTGACGCGCGTGGGACCGCCGCCGGCGTCCGCGTCCGAGGCGTTGCAGGGCGTGGTGAAGGAGGGTGGGGCGGAGGCGGCGCTCGCGGCGCAGCTCCTGGGGCGGATGGGCGCGAAGGACGCGGTGCCCACGCTGCTCAAGGCGCTGGACGACTCCAACAGCGTGGCCCGGCGCGACGTGCTGCTGGCGCTGGGAGTCATGGGCGACGCGAAGTCCGCGGAGGTGGTGGGGCGGGACCTGTACCACGACCTGCCGGAGATCCGGGCCGCGGCGGCCACGGCGCTGCGCAAGATGAACACGGGCGCGCAGGCCGAGCCGCTGGACGCGCTGAAGGGCGACTACTTCCGCGAGGTCCGCGTCGCGGCGGGGGCCTCGATGACGAAGGAAGGCACGGCGGCTGGCGGGGCGCGGTGAATGGAGTCGCGCGCGCTCAAGGACAAGGCGACGGAGGCCTTCGGCAAGGGCCGCTTCGCCAAGGCCGCCGAGCTGTACGAGGACTACTGCCAGGCGGAGCCGAAGGATCACCAGAGCCGCTTGCGCATGGGGGATGCGTGGTCCAAGGCCGGTCAGCGTGACCGCGCCGTCTCCGCGTACCAGTCCGCGGCGGAGGGCTTCGCGAAGGAGGGCTTCCTCCCGCGCGCCATAGCCGCGAGCAAGCTGATCCTCGAACTGGATCCGTCCCACCAGGGCGTGCAGCAGATGCTCGCGGACCTGTACGCGCGAAGGGGCACGCCGGCCACCTCCAGGGCGAAGCCGAAGGACGCCGCGCCCCCATCCACCCCTGCGAGCCTCATCACCCCTCGGG